>CAZPWQ010000068.1:0-18219 GCA_964590495.1 uncultured Balneolaceae bacterium | reverse complement strand
GGTGATCATGAAAAACGAACAACGATTATTGATGAGCATCGAAATTACCAGCAAGGCCTGTTGTGGGTACTCGCCAATAATCCCAGGGTGCCTGAGGACGTGCGTAATGAAATAGGCAAGTGGGGATTGGCAGCAGATGAATTCCAGGATAGCGGCTCCTGGACTCCGCAATTGTATATCCGGGAGTCCAGGCGTATGCTTGGAGAGTATGTGATGACTGAACATGATTGTCGTCGATTAGAGGTGGCTGAGGATCCGGTTGGATTGGGTTCTTACAATATGGACTCCCACAATGCACAGCGATATATAACGGAAGAGGGATATACCCAAAATGAAGGCAACATAGAATATACTCCGGGCGGACCTTATGCAATTTCATACCGATCTTTAACTCCCCGCAGAGAAGAGTGTTCGAATCTACTGGTCTGTTGTAATGGAGTATCGGCATCACACATTTCCTTTGGTTCGATACGAATGGAGCCGGTATTTATGGTATTGGCTCAATCGGCTGCTGATGCCGCTGATATAGCGCTTGACACAGATAATGCTGTACAGGATATCTCGTATCAAAAGCTAAGAGAACGCCTGCTTAATGAAGGACAAAAACTGGATATAGATCTCGAGATGTGGCCGCCTGCCAATCAGCCAACTGACGAATTATGTCAGGTAGACTGCGGCAGTTTATGATCAAAATAGCTTTGCAATACCACACATGTCATGCTGTCCCGAACGCTTTCGGGATCAGCATCTGTAAGCAATCGTTCTTTAGAAGCTTTTAATGTGGTTTTTGCTCCAGACCCTGATCCGCCTGCTGGCGGACAGGATAACACATTGGTTTTGCAAAGCTCTCTTAAATTTATTTAATCAGTCAAAAATACGAATGTAGATTTGTCATCAGTGCAAAGAATAAAATTAAAATTACTAAGGGTGTATTAAAATGAGTCAGAATCGCAGACAGTTTATAAAAAATGCCGCTATTTCAGCAGGCGGAATCGGTATGTTCTCCATTCTGCCATCATCCGTATGGGGAGCAAAAGTTGCCCCAAGTGATCAGATAAACGTTGCACTGATCGGGTGCCGGAATCACGGTTTCAATATTTTAAGACATCATCTCAATAATAATGGAGTAAACTGTGCTGCTCTGTGTGATGTGGATGAAAACGTGCTCAATGAACGCGCCAATGATGTAAAGGAGACTTATGATCAAAATCCAAAATTGTATCGTGATTTCAGAAAATTGCTCGAACAGAAAGATATCGATGCCGTAATTATTGGCACGCCCGACCATTGGCATTGTCTGATATTTGTTTATGCATGTCAGGCCGGTAAAGATATCTATGTTGAAAAACCCCTGGCCAACACGATCGGGGAATGTGATATCATGGTGCGAGCTGCCAACCATTATAATCCGGTGGTACAGGTTGGGCAGCAGCAAAGAAGCAACATCGGATTCAATGAAACCATGGAAATAATAAAATCCGGAAGTATCGGCCGTCTCCGGAAAGTAAACATCTGGGCCAATTTCAACTATGGTATTGGCGCCACGCCTGCTGAAGACAGTCCGGTGCCCGAGGGTGTAGATTATGATTTTTGGTTAGGTCCTGCCCCCGAAAGACCGTTCAACAGGGCACGTTTTCACGGTTCATGGAGACACTTCTGGGATTACGGCGGTGGTCTCTTTTCAGACTGGGGTGTGCATTTGATTGATATGGGACTTTGGCCTGATGATCTGCTGGAGGGGCCGGATAGGGTAATGACCTATGCCGGCAATAATTCAGATCAGACCGGAATGCGCGATACATTTGATACGATGAATGTCACATATCCCAAAAAGAATTACGTCGTGAATTTTGACATGAATGGCGGAGTGCAGGAAGGGCCGTGGGGAAAACCGTACGGAGTGGCATTCGTAGGTGACAAGGGGACAATTGTTGCAGACAGGTCAGGTTATGAACTGTATCCGGAATATGATAATAATACAGAATCTCACAAAACGGCAGCCAGGAGCCTGAGTAATATTGGTGACGCCCATGACCATCATGTCAGAAATTTTCTGGACTGTATAAAAAGCAGGGAAACTCCACGTTGTACACCTGAAATGGGCTATGCCGCTGCCGTACATGCTCATATAGCAAATATTTCAGGGAGAGTGGGCGAAAATTTGCTTGAGTGGGATGATGAAAACATGCGCTTCACAAACAGCAAAAAAGCTAATGAATATATAACGCCTGAATATCGAAAGCCCTGGAAACTGCCTGATATTTGAAAATCCAACAGGTTTTTCCAGTGTTTTATTAAATTAATATTATCCGACAAAAGCATCTGGTTTCCGATCGGAATGAATGACGTTGGTGTGGATATTGGCAGCTAACTAATACCCCCTGTTGTCATCTCGACTGGAGTTCCGATGTTTTTAATCGGGACGGAATGGAGAGATCTCATCCTCTCAGAAATGGCTGCCAATTTAGGAAAGGTTCGGATAGTTGCCCTTGCTGAGAACTACAGCTGCTAACCAAGGTAAATCGCCTGGCGGCGGATACTTTTCATACGCTAATGCTCTGAGTATTTTTTTCAAAAAGAGCAGTTGCAATTAGATTAAAAAATTCTAATTTATAAGTGGAGTGCGCAAAAAAATCATGGGTACAGCAGGTATAGGAAAATATAGGGGTGAGTGATATTTTTATTCAATCAAATAATACCGGCGACCGGGCATCCCTAAGTGAACATGAACTTTGGATAGCTCTTAAGGAAAATAATCGGAAAGCCTTTTCTGAATTATACCTGCGATTCTATGAACAGCTTTTTCGATACGGGATGAGTATTTCAGGCAGTGAATCTGCCGTAAAAGATGGAATTCAAAACTTGTTTCTCAGGCTGTGGAAAAAAAGAAAAACATTAGCAGTGGTTAAATGTGTCAAAGGTTATCTCTTTGTCTCACTTCGCAGAATATTGTTCAGAGATATAAAACAGTCACAATCAAGATCTCAGAGAGCTAATGAATTTAAGAAGAGGAATTTCCAAAAAAATACTTCAGTCGAAGAAAAGATAATCACACAAGAAGAGTATGATGAGCAGCAACACCAGTTTCATAAAGCTATAAATCTGCTGACTCCCCGGCAGAAGGAAGCGCTGACTTTACGGCTGGAATGTGGATTCAGTAATACTGAAATTGCTGCTATTATGGATGTATCCGAAAAGAGGATACGTAATCTTTTTTATGAGGCTATAAAAAAATTAAAAGAAGCTGTTCATATCCCATCGAAATAAATACGGCAAAAACGGCAAAAATTCTATCAGTCAACTATCAACTTAATTCATAAATTATATGAAATCATTTCTGTATTTATTATCTGCAATATTCCTGGTTTTGTGTTTTGCATACAGCTGTGAATCAGGACATGGTTCTGGAGGACAAATCCAGGAGGATACATGGAAGGACAGGTTTAATAATTTTACCGATTGGGGAATATATCGCGGTGACAAGAAAGGGAATCAATATTCCGAACTTAATCAGATCAACACGGAAAATGTTCATCAGTTGGAGCCGGTATGGGAATACGAGACCAGGGAGCTGGTGTCCCCGGGGATGCAGTCGAATCCGATCGTAATTGACGGTCTGATGTATTTTGCAGATCCTGATATGAATTTAGTTGCTCTTGATGCGGCTACCGGTGAAGAGCTGTGGTTCTTTGAACCGAATAACTACCATGAAGAGAATATTACAAAAAGCCAGTTGCTAAAAGGTGTTGTGTATTGGGAAGACGAAAATGGTGAAAATCAGAGAATTTTTCATTTTGTTAGAGATATTATATTCGCTGTTGATCCGGAGACCGGTGATATTATAGATTCCTTTGGTGAGAATGGATATATCGATTTAAAGGAAAATCATGTATGGGAAGCTCAGTATCTGGAAGGCCAAATACAAGTTACAACTCCGGGGATAACTTATAAAAATTATCTGATCGTAGGCTCAAAGGTTTATGAAGGACATACCGCTCCTCCAGGAAATATCCGCGCTTTTGATACTCTGACTGGAGAATATCAATGGACGTTTCACACCGTACCACTGGAAGGCCAGTTTGGTTATGATACCTGGGAATGGGAAGATGATATTATTTACGGTGGCGCCAATCCCTGGGCCGGGTTCACCGTCGACGAGGAGCGGGGGTGGGTGTTTGCTGCCACAGGTTCGGCTACAGGTGGTATCCATGGCGGCGGGACATCCCGAAAGGGAAAGAACTTGTTTGCCAATACGGTGTTAGCCCTGGATGCAACAACCGGTGAGCGGCAATGGCATTACCAGGCTATCCGTCATGACATCTGGGACTATGATCTGCCACCGCCGCCCATGCTGGCAACAATTAATTCGGAAGGGGAATCCCGTGACGTGGTTGTCCAGACCGGAAAACACCCCACCATGCTGGTGCTGGACAGAGACACCGGCGAACCGGTATTCCCGGTTGTAGATAAGCCCGTTCCCATGGAAGCGGTACCCGGTGAGGAGCCGTATCCTACCCAACCCTGGCCCCTGAAACCGGAACCACTGGTCCGTACATCAATGTATGAGTCCGATATAACTGATATTACCCCGGAATCTCATGATGCTGTCCTGAAAAAGTTCAGGAAACTTAAAACCGGTCCGGTTTATACTCCTCCCAGCATAGAGGGTACGATTATCACTCCTGGCATACACGGAGGGAACGAATGGGGAGGTCCATCCTATGATCCGGAGACAAACACGGTATATGTTAATGTCAACAATATCCCGTTTATATTAACACTTATCCCTATGAAACCGGACCAATACGGGGATATGACATCAGTACGACGTGGCAATGTCACATATAATTCTCAATGTGCTGTCTGCCACGGTGCCCAAAGACAGGGGAGTCCGGGAGTTCCTGCTCTAACTGACCTGCAGTTAAGCTCTGATACGCTACGGACCGTGGTGACGGAAGGCCGTAATAATATGCCTGCATTTCCAAGTATTTCCGGTGAAGACCTGGATGACCTCATTACTTTTATGGAGAGCGATGTTGATGAAACCGGAACCGCTGATACTACTTCAACATTTGAAAGTGACGATACTAATTTTACCTGGAGCGGGGAGCGTGATGGTCTGGAGTGGACAACATCCACTCCCCAGTATGTACCTGAGCTGAACTATTTAACAGATCACATGGGACTGCCGGGTATTAAACCTCCGTGGGGAGAACTGGTCGCTGTCGACATTGATAAAGGCGAGATTAAATGGAAAGTACCATTGGGAGAATATCCCGTGGTAGTAGACAGTTTGGGTATTGATGGAAAAACGGGTGCGGAGAACTTTGGTGGATTAGTAACAACTGCCGGTGGACTCATCTTCATAGCAGCAACGGAAGACTCCAAATTTCGGGCTTTTGACAAGAGTAACGGTGAACTGTTATGGGAGTTTCAGATGGAGGCTCCGGGTTTTTCGGCCCCTTCTGTTTACGAAATAGACGGAAAGCAGTACATAGCGATTGTCGCCGGCGGAGGCGGAAAAAGATTTCGCTCTCCCGTTTCGCAGCCTATAGGCAGAAAGGTACATGTATTTGCACTGCCTGATTAGTGTCTTAACATTATTGTACAAGAAGAAATGAATGAGCAGCAAAAAAAGTTTTATAAAGCTATAAGTCCGTATATCAACAAGTGAATCCTCCACGTGTCATCCTGCTATCTGCAGTATCATCCTGTCCGCCGGCTGGCGGATCAGGATCTGTAGCTGGATATAAAGTTGTAGCTTTATCCTGGTCTTTCCTTGTTCCTTTTTGTATGGACAAAAACGAACCCAAAAAACCACCGGCTGATGAATCCTTGTCAGCGGCTTCGGTCGGTACGCGGGATAATTTCAATGGTCCTTTCCGCTTTTCAACTGCTTCTTAGATTTCACCGGTGTGAAATTATCCATCTCGCGCACCTCCCTGTGCCTGTTCCCTCCAACGATTCAAAGGCCGGAAAGATTGAGTCCATGTATATAATCTCTGCCATAACAATAAAGCCTGTGTCATCCTGAACTTGTTTCAGGATCTTTAGCAGGAAGTGATGAAAATAGCACGGCAGTCAATTTTTTCCGGGACATTTCTCATCTGGCTGTTTCTATACATATGCAGCGTTGATGGGTTTAAAGTACCTGCAAAAATTGTCCATGGATATAGAAGATCCAGGGGAATAGTAATTAAGAAACAGCAGGGTGAAATATTAAAATGTTCATTCAGTCAAATTTTTCTGACAAGTGGGAGTCCGGCAGTGAAGAAGAACTGTGGGAAGCTTTCTGTGAAGACAACCGGGAAGCTCTGTCAAAATTATTCCTCCGCTATTATGAACAGCTGTTCCGGTACGGTATGGGTGTTCATCCAAGCCAGGATCTTGTTAAAGATAGTATTCAAAAATTATTTTTCAGACTCTGGAAAAAACGTAAAATAGTTAACACTCCCCAGTCTATTCAGGCCTACCTGTATGTCTCGTTACGCAGAATTATGCTGCGGATGAAAGATAAGGGTACATCCAGGGCACAGAGAAATTCAGAATATTTGGACATGGATACTGATAGTTTATTCTCTATCGAAGAACAGATTATTTTAAAAGAAGAACAACAAGAACGGAAAAAGCTTCTGAGATGTGTCATTGAATCGTTAACTCCGCGTCAGAAGGAAGTGCTTCTGTTGCGCATTGACAGCGGAATGAGTAACCGGGAAATCGCATGCATAACCGGAGTGTCTGATAAGAGGGTAAGGAATCTTATTTATGAGGCCACAAAACGACTGAGAGAAGAAATTTACAAATTAACAGACTAATGACATTATCAGGTCCAATAATAATACCTACTTATATCTTACATCCTCTACACCCTTTTCCTCATTAACCACTCCTTATGGTTAGCCGGGAAGGTTGACAGCCTCCCCGGCTTTTATGTTTTAACCTGCATTTCTCACCAAGAAATTAGGTTGGATGCAAGGCGAAGGGTAAATGGTGCAGTGAAACGTACTAAGGTACGTTGATCAAACCATTTACCCTTCAACGCAGCAGACAGACAAATTTCGCAGCGTATAACAGACTGTAAATTAATATTATGCTCTAATATCGTGCAATTTATTGAGACACAGGCAATTAGCTTTGCCCATAAAATATTTTTGTGAGAATGCAGGTTAATTCCGGGACAAATTAGTTCCGGCTGTTTCTATACGAGTGAAGCACTGAAAATTTATTTACCCGTAATTATTAACTAGGAAAAATGGACGATTTACTAGCAAAAAAATCATTTGTGCAGTGGATTAAGGGCGAATGTCCCCCCGAAGAAAAAGAATACTGGGATGCATGGCTTCAGGATGATCCGGAACATCGCCTTCAGGCCGAGCAAGCCAAAGAAATTATTACAGCACTGGAAGGAGAATTTGAAATTCCTGATCCTGAAGTTGAATTGTCAAAACTCGATCGGATTATCGATCAGTATGAAAATCGTACTGAGCATCGGGTCAATAATTATAAATATCTCTATAAAAGAAGCAGAGGTGCTGTTGCAGCGGGAATTCTCTTTTTAATAGTATTGATGGGCAGCATATATACCAGCTGGAATTATTCTGGTGAAAGAGAAGAACCGGAGATAGCGGAGGTTGCACAGGTTCAGGAATATCAAACTGAATATGGTGAAAAATTAACTTTTCGATTAAGCGATGGATCCAAGATCATTTTGAATTCAAATTCCCACCTGAAATTCTCTTCCAAAATTGAAAAAGGATTGAATACGGAAGTCTGGCTGGAAGGGGAGGCCTATTTCAATATAGCTCACCTGGAAGATGACCAGCAGCGTACCTTTGCAGTACATACCGGGAATGGTTCGGTAAAGGTGCTGGGGACCCGTTTTTCTGTGAATACTTTTGGGAATAAGACACGAACGGTTTTAGAGGAAGGCAGCATTAGTATTGGAATCGAAAATGAAGCTGACAATTCTTTAAGAGAATACGAGTTGGAACCCGGTGAAATGGCTCGTTTTGTTGCTCAGGACAACAAGATTGCAATTCAACAGGTCAATACCCGGATCTACACCTCGTGGATAGAAGATAAGTTTGTTTTTAAAAATACACCGATGGAAGAAGTTAAGCAGCGAATTGAAGATACCTATGGACTGGAGGTGATTTTAGAAGAGAGGTTTGCAAAGGAAATGCTATCCGGGTCAATCAAAAACGATAACCTAGATGTATTAACAGAAGCACTTGCAGAAATTATGGATGTGACAATCAAAAAAAAGGATCAGAAATTGATCATAGGAACAGAAGATTAGAAACGATGCTGATAAACAGCAGAAATTTCAAATATAAAAATTGGGTAGATATGAAAAGGTTACGATTTGTTATAGTACTTTTGGCAGCTTTAGTTATTGCACATGGAGTATCGAGTACAGAACTGTTAGCACAAAAAGCACAGGTTCAGCCATCAAAATCATTGATGGTTGCAAACAGTTCAAAAATATATAAGGTGCAGGATAAGGAGTTTGTATCCCTCGATGAAATGCTCTCGATGCTTGAGCAGCATTTCGATGTCACCTTTTTGTTCAAAGATGAGATAGTGGCTAATAAATTTGTGGATCTTAATATACAAGTCGGAGAGAAAACAGGGGAAGAGCTTTCTAAAATTATTCATGAGCTGGGTCTTACCTTTACTCGCGTTGATGAACAGACTTATGTGTTATTGAATCAATCTCCGACTATCTGGGAAAAAGGATTTTTACAAGAAGAGGTTGCAGGAACGGTGACTGATGCCAGTACCGGAGAAACGTTGCCAGGGGTAAATGTGGTGGTAAAAGGCACATCTACAGGAACATCCACTAACAGTGAAGGTCAATATGAATTGAGTGTGCCTTCACTAGAAGACACCCTTGTTTTTTCTTTTATAGGGTATCAGACCCAAGAGGTGCCTATTAATGGCAGAACCAGTATTGATGTAGTAATGCAAACCCAGGCTATTGCAGGAGAAGAGCTTGTTGTAGTGGGGTATGGAGCTGTTAGAAAGGAGGATTTAACAGGTGCTGTGGGTTCAATAAATTCAGAGACAATCACAAGAACTACAATTCCAGATGCGGCTGGAGCACTCCAGGGAAGAGTACCTGGTGTTAATATTGAAAAAGTTGTGGGCAGACCAGGCAGTGGGTATAACATCACCGTTAGGGGGATGAGTTCCCTTACTCAAGGTGATCGTTCTCCATGGGCAGTAGTGCCCTGGTTAAGTGGGAGCAGTTCCCAAATTCAAGAATCAGGACCTCTATTCGTGATCGATGGTATTCCCACCAATTCAGGGTTAACCGACCTGAATCCCAATGATATTCAGAAAATTGATGTATTAAAAGATGCATCTGCTACGGCTATTTATGGTTCACGTGGTGCCAACGGGGTAATTATTGTTACCACCAAAAGAGGGCGAGAGGGAAGATTGACCATTCAGTATGAGGCTAATGCTGGGATACGAACTCCTACGAATTTACCAGACATGATGAACGGTGAGGAGTATGTCCAATGGCGTACCGATTTGTTTGAGTTTCAGGGAAGAAGCACGGATCGGTCTAATCCGGAATTTTTTACTGCCGAGGAATGGGATAAAATTGATAGCGGAAACTATACAGACTGGATAGATCTGATCGTTCGTAACGACGCTATGCAGTTTAGCAATACAGTGACGGCATCCGGTGGCGATGCAGATGGAACATTTTCGCTGAGTTTTGGTCAGCTTAAGGAAGAAGGAACTGTGCCCGGACAAGATTTTAATCGCTACAATGTGCACATGAACATTGACCGAAAGTTTGGTGAAAAATGGGAAGCAGGAGGAAATCTTAACTTATCTCACAGTGTGCAGAACGAAGGAAGTTATGAGATATTAAGATCAGCGTTTCGATTACCCCCGGTAGCTGATCCCTATGACGAAAATGGTGAACCAAAGTTTATTGCCTTTAGAAATTCTTTCACAACTAATCCGCTATTTGAATCCACGGACGATGGAGAAATTAGAGAATTTAGGCGCTACAGGGCCTTTGGTAATATCTATTTGCAACTTGTTGAACCTATAGAGGGATTGACCTTACGTTCACAGCTTTCTCCGCAAATAATTTATAATCGAAGGGGCGCTTACTACGGACAATTCGCAAAAAACGGAGGGGCCGGAAAGATGGATAATACTTGGGCCTGGTATTCAAACACAGACAATTATGGATATGTGCTGGATAATCAGATTGAATATCAGCGGGAATTTATGGGTCTGCATGATTTTAACATTCAGGTAATTCAAAGTATCCAATATGAGCAATGGGAAGAAACCTTTCAGGCGGCCAGGAGTTTTGCTTTCAATAGCAAGTGGTATAATTTAGGTGCGGTCCCCTCAGAAAACATCGAAACTTCCGATACGGACTTTCTTATGCGTAGCCTGGCCTCATTTACAGGTAGGCTGCAATACTCATACCGGGATAAATATTTACTCACTGCAACTGGCCGTTATGACGGTTCTTCCAGATTGTCTGCAGGCAATAAATGGGCTTTTTTCCCATCCGCTGCTGTTGCCTGGAGAATATCAGAAGAAGACTTCATGCAAGGTATTGATCCAGTGAATGATCTGAAACTCAGGCTAAGCTATGGTATAACCGGTAATGATGCGGTCGATATTTACGGGACTCAATCCAATACTGCTAATATGAATTATGATTTTGGTGGAGTGGTTTCTCCGTCTTTTTATAAGAATCGTTTGGCAAATAAGGATTTAAGTTGGGAAAAAAACTATGAAATCAATTTTGGTTTAGATTACGGACTTTTCAATAGCCGGATTAACGGAGCCATTGATGTGTACAGACGCGATAGCAAAGATCTGATCATGCAGCGGCAACTTCCACAAACCAGTGGTTGGGGAAGCATCTTTGACAATATTGGTTGGGTAAGAAACACCGGGATTGAGATTTCATTAAATACTTTCAATATCCAAACCCGTAATTTCTCCTGGACCACCGGCATTAATTTTGATACCAACAAGAACGAGATTGTTGAACTATTTGATGCAGAAGAGGATGATATCGGGAACAGGTGGTTTATTGGAGAGCCGATCCGGGTAAATTATGATTACGAGTTTGATGGTATCTGGCAACCGGATGAAGCGGATTTGGCTGCTCAATACGGCCAAATACCCGGCCAGGTAAAGGTAAAAGATTTGAATGATGACGGAATTATTGATGCAAATGACAGAACAATAATTGGCCAGCGAACGCCTAAATGGAGTGGAAGTATTACCAACACATTGAATTACAAAAACTGGGACTTTTCATTCTATGTTTACACCCGGCAGGGGCAGCAATTATTTAGCACATTTGTTGCGTCCTTTATGGCCTTTGAAGGTGATTTTAAAAATGTGGACGTTGACTACTGGACGCCAGAAAATCCTTCCAACAAATACCCCCAACCAGGTAACAATGGTAGATTTTTTAATGCTTCGAGATACAGAGATGTTTCGTTTGTACGGGTTGGAAATATTTCGCTGGGTTATACTTTTCCTGCGAAGCTGTTGAGCAAGTTAAATATGAGCAGACTTCGGCTCTACGCTACGGCAACCAATCCCTTAGTATTTACATCTTATCAAGGATTTGATCCGGAATGGGCCAACCAAAATACCTGGGGTACAGCCACAAGCTTTGCTGCTTATCAGGTGGGTATAAATCTGGAATTTTAGAATTTTTAAATCTAATAAATAATACAATGAAATCAATTAATAGTTATATAATGATCGGCCTATTGGCTGTGGTTAGTTTTTCCTGTGAGAATTTTCTTGCAGAAGAAAACAGGAGCAATATAAACTCGGATGAATTCTTTATGGAAGCTGGCGGGTACGAATCCCTGGTAAGTGCGGCATATTCTTCGTTACGTGATGTTTGGGGCGATGACCCATGGATGGTTAGCTTGGGAGTGGATATCTATACTAGGGGAGAGAGCGAAATTGTTAACGGTTCGTATCAGGGGCGCGATGTATTCAGTGGCCAACTCAACGAATATACGAGTTTAGACGCTCAGAATCCTTTTGTTGAGGACTTCTATTCCGATGTTTACGATGCTATACAGATTTGCAATACAGCATTAGCAAGGGCAGATGGAGTTAGCGGAATAAGTGATTCGAGAAAACAACAGTTTGTTGCAGAGGTGAAATTTATCAGGGCTTACTACTATTATTTGTTGGTAGAGCAATTTGGTGATGTTCCCATTGTTGAAGATGAAATTAACACCGCTGTTACACATTTTGAAAGAAGGTCCGAAGAATCAGTTTATCAGTTTATCATTAGTGAATTGGAAGCTGCTGAGAGTAACGTTCCTGCTGTTGCGGAAGAATTCGGGCGTGTTACAAAAGGAGCTGTGAACAACCTGCTTGCCCTGGTTCATCTTACGAGAGGTTATAAATCATACGCCGAGAGCAATGATTTTTCATTAGCGGCATCTTTGGCCGATGGAGTGATCAATAGCGGGAATTATTCGTTGCTTGCCTCATTTGAAGAAGTCTTTACTCCGGGGAATGAAAATAACGATGAAATTATCTTTTCAATTCAATATGATCCGGGAACCGTGGCGTCGCTAGGCGATGGAAACGGACAAAGCGTCCATTGGGGATGGGAATTGTGGACCAGAGAGGCTGGATTTGAGAATGGAAACACAACGTACAATTGGAAAAGATCCCAATTCGCGCCTACCCAATTCCTCTTTTCTCTTTTTGATACCAGTATAGATAGTCGTTATGATGGCACATTTTTAAGTGTATTCTATGCAACAACCGATGACCCTGGCGTTGGCATCGAAGAAGGAGATTTAAGGGTTTATTTTCCTAAACCCGATCAGCCGTTCACAGAGCAGGATTCCTCTGATTTTATGGAGGAGCACCCAAACGCAAACATTATTACTTTTCCAAGATGGAAGCAGAATATTGAGAACGTTGGAGGTGCAGGAAAATGGCCGATGGTTTGGAAATTTTATGACCCGGATGCGAGATTCCATGGCAACACAACCCTTTACATAGGAACCCGCGATATTTTCCTTTTCCGATTGGCAGAAACTTATCTGATTGCTGCTGAGGCCTATTATAACTTAGGAGATAATAGCACAGCTGCTGACAGGATCAATAGTGTGAGAAGAAGAGCAGCAATTCCAGGCAATGAAGCGGCAATGGAAATTCAGGCTGCGGATGTGGACCTTGACTTCATCCTTGATGAAAGGGCACGTGAATTGACCGGTGAATACAAGCGGTGGATGGACTTGAAGAGAACAGGTAAGCTGATTGAACGAACCTTAGAGCATAACAATCTTGCAAAGAGGGACAATCAATTGCAAGAGTTTCATTTGTTGCGTCCCATTCCTCAATCAATTATTGATCGGGATGAGGGCGATTTCCCGCAAAATCCGGGATATAATTAAAACGCTTGATAACCATCCGGGGAAGTAATCTTTGCCGGATGGATTTTTATTTTCCGGCTGGCGGTACAAATTGGGTGATTATTGCTGTCAGTCTCGAAGCGCCATGGAGCGCTTCGGTTGATTGATCTGAAGATAAGGCAAATTGATCAGGGCAATATTACAAAAAGGTTTTATCAAAATACTACCTTGGGCGTAGGGGAAATGGTTCTGGGATCCTCGGGAATGAGGCATGAAACTATGTTAGAAGCCAGTGAACTCAAACAGGGCCCCCGGCGCATTATGGGCTTAGATTTTGACTGGAAATTTTTTCTTGGCGATACTTCTGAGGCAAAAAGTCCTGAATTTGACGATGACAAATGGCAGGATGTCAAGAATAATTTTATTAAGGCAAATATGATTTTATCTAAATTTCTTCGAACTAAAGGTGTACTTACAGTAGCAATAGTTTTCATTTTTGCCTCTGAAAGTATAGCACAGCAGCAAAACAGTACATCGTCAATTACGATAGAGGTTGATTTGAATCAATCTGTGGGCGAAATGTACCCCATGTGGGCCTACTGGGGCTATGATGAACCGAATTATACTTATATGGCTGATGGGCGTAAACTTGTCAAAGAACTGGATCAGCTAAGTTCTGGCCCCGTATATTACCGCGCTCACAACATGCTTAACACGGATGAGGGCCCTCGTGCGGCACTAAAATGGGGCTCCACTAACGCATATACAGAAGATGAACAAGGAAATCCTGTTTATGATTGGACAATTGTCGACAAGATTGTCGATACCTATATAGAAAACGGCGGAAAACCAATGATGGAGGTTGGTTTTATGCCTAAAGCACTATCTTCTAATCCCGAACCGTATCGTCATTATTGGTCACCCGGTGATTCTTATGGGGATGTTATCACGGGATGGGCCTATCCTCCTGAGGATTATGAAAAGTGGGGGGAGTTAATTTATCAGTGGGTTCAACACAGTGTAGAACGATACGGCGAGGAAGAGGTTGCTAGCTGGTGGTGGGATGTTTGGAATGAACCTGACCTTTCGTATTGGCAGGGGAGTCGGGAAGAGTATTTCAAGCTCTACGATTATACGGCTGAAGCTGTCAAACGAGCCCTCCCCTCCGCTCGTGTAGGTGGGCCTGCTACTTCAAATCCAGGACTTGGGGATGATGACTCCGGTGAATTTCTCCGCGAGTTTTTGGAACATTGTCGCAACGGAACTAATTACGCTACTGGAGAGACAGGATCACCGCTGGATTTTGTATCCTTTCACGCAAAAGGGGGGCCCGAATTAGTAGGGGAAGGTAGTCACGTACAGATGGATATGAGTCGGCAGCTGAAATCAATCGATGCCGGTTTTCAAATAGTAGCTTCCTTTAACGAATATAAAGATTTGCCGATTATCATTGGTGAATCAGATCCGGAAGGCTGCGCGGCTTGTGCCAAACATTTTGGTTATCCGGAGTATGATTATCGCAATGGCAATATGTATTCAAGTTATACTGCCTCTTCATTTGCACGGAAATATGAATTGGCTGATAAGCACAATGTTAATTTTGAAGGTGCACTCAGCTGGTCATTTGAGTTTGAAGACCAGCCGTGGTTTGCAGGTTTTCGTTCTATGTCTACCAACGGTGTTAATAAACCCGTATTAAATGTATTTCGCATGTTTGGGATGATGGACGGTGATCGTGTGGAAGTTTCACAGAAAAACCTGATTACAGTGGAAGAGATAATTTCCGATAACGTGCGCAATAAACCAGATGTGAATGCTTTGGCAACCAAAAAGGAGGGTCAAGCTGCTGTTATGGTGTGGAATTATCACGATGATGATTTGGCAGCTTCTCCCTCAGAAGTAAGTGTTAAAATAAATGGTATTCCCGCGGGGCAGGCTTTGGTTCGGCATTATAGAATAGATGATGAACATAGCAATGCCTATACCTTTTGGCAGGAGATGGGGGCCCCACAACAGGTGACCAGAGATCAATACAAGGAGCTTGAACAGTCGGGACAACTTGAACTATTGACTTCTCCTGAGTGGAAGGAAGTAAAGAACGGCTGGATTCCAATTGATTTTTTACTACCGCGGCAGGGGGTTTCTTTCCTGCAAATTTCTTGGAAGTAAAATCTGGAAGAAAGAGGTGGCACAGTTACGAATTCAAATGATACGATCAGTTTCGGTACGAAACAGGATATTTCTACCTCAATATCCATCTCGTCAAAAAGCATCTGATCATCAAACTCATAAAGCAGTATCCAGATGATCTTTTCGGCGTCATAGACCAGGTGGAAATACCGGTCGTTTTCACAACGGATCACAAAATGCACCTGCAGTCGCTGCCCTTTTTGCTGGGCGTAAGACCTGCGGACTTCCACAATCTTCAGCGACTCTCCTTTTTTGCGCTTTAGGGCTCTCGGTTCGATGCGCTTGTGCTCCCATCCTGCCCGGGACTTTTCGCTGCTGTCACGAAAGCTGCGAAAGATCGCAGAAACGTTCACTTTCTCTTTCAATAATGTTTGCATGCGGGGAAACCTATCTCTAACTTTTCATGTTTCTTTTCATATATATTAGCTTCATTTGGAGATAATTTCAATAGGTTTCTCATGTCTGTAACTCCGCATATTAATACCGGCACGTACAAACCCGGTGAAGACGTACACAAGATCACCGACTACCGGTGCGTGAGCCGAGACATGCAGCACGCTTCACTTAAAGAACGCCTTTATTTGCACCTCGATATGAACTGCTTTTATGCCCAGGTCGAGCAGCAATGTTTCAAGCTGCATGGGCTGCCAGTGTTTGTGGGCGGGTGGTATAAAGGTGCGAAAGGCATACCCAGGGGCATCGTGGCAACTAGCTCCTATGAGGCGCGGGCTTTCGGCGTAAAGACCGGCATGAGCGCATATGAGGCCGAACAGCTTTGTCCCTACCTCATTGGCCTGCAAGCCGACTATGAAAAGTATAATGGAATTAGCACCCTGATTGAAGATGTGCATAACGACTTTGCGCCAACGGTAGAGAAGTATTCCATGGATGAATACTTCCTGGACATAAATTTTCTGCGGAAAAAGTCACAATCTGAAATACACAGTTATGCCGCCCGGCTTCGAAACCTGATTTATCGGGAAGTCGGACTGGTGTGTTCTCTGGGGATATCTTTTTCTATAACCTACTCGAAGCTGGCCAGTGATATTAACAAGCCGAATGGTTTAACACTGGTACTGGATAAAGAACAGGCGGTGGAAACTCTTGGGTCTTTGAAGCTGGATGAGGTATGGGGTATCGGCCGAAAGCGAAATGACACCCTGGGCAACCGGGATGAGGTCTCCGGCCGGTCTCGGTATGGTTGACGGTGATCTGTTCTATGCCGACAACCAGGGTGACTATATCGGCTCCGGGGGCATCTGGCATGTCGAGGAGGGCGATTTTACCGGACACCCGGCAGGACTGCGGTGGACAGACGAGCCCAACTCTCCGGTTGATATAACCATGGATTAGTTTTATGAGCATATCGATCCCCGTTACAACAAGGATGAGGAAGGGAATTACATTAAACCGGAGAACATCCAGAATGAAGAAGACTATGATACAATGTTTGAACTTCAGGATGTATTTCCCGCCCTGAAAACGCCGGCTGTATGGTTGCCGCATGGCATATTGGGCATTTCCAATTCGGATATCCAAAAAATTCCCGGGGGATATTTTGGTCCGTTTGAAGGACAACTGCTGGTTGGAGACCAGGGACAGAGTAAAATAATGCGTATCGATCTGGAAAAGGTGAAGGAAAGATACCAGGGAGCAGCTTTTGATTTTCGAAGTGGGTTTAAATCGGGGGTTCTGCGAATGGCATGGGCCAATGATGGATCACTTTTCGTTGGAGAAACCAATCGTGGCTGGGGTTCGGCAGGCGACGCCGGGGCGGGGCTGCAACGCCTTGTATGGAATAACCAGGTACCTTTTGAAATGAAGACTGTGCGGGCAGCACCGGATGGATTCAGGATCACTTTTACAAGTCCCGTGGATAAAAAATCTGCTGAAGATCTGGCTTCATATGCCGTGTCAAGTTATATATATAAATATAATCCTGTTTATGGAAGTCCGCCGGTAGATCCCGGACAGGCTGAAGTGAAGGGAGTAAAAGTTTCAGAAAATGGAATGGAAGTTCGCATCCTGGTCGATAATATGAGAGAGAACTATATACATCAAATTGAGCTTGACGGCATTCGTTCTGAGGAGGAGAATATACCCCTGTTACACAGTTCTGCCTATTATACCTTGAATAATATTCCAGATGGTGAAAAACTGGCTCTGAATGAAGTCAGTACTTATAATTCAGCTTCCGGTAAGCAACCTGAAGCTGCTGCAAGTGAATCAGCGGGCAGTACTGATGGTGCCGCACCGGACTATGACAGTATAAGGCCATTACTGACACAGTATACGTGTACTTCCTGCCATAACACTGACAAGCGTCAGGTTGGGCCGCCGTTCGTTGATATAGCAGAACGTAATTATTCCAATGAAGTGATGGTGGAATTGATGTACAATCCGGATCTTGCCAACTGGCCAGATTACGCCACGGCGATGGAGAAGTTTTAAAATAATTGATAGTAGAAAGCTTAATACTTTAAACATCTTTACTGAACTGAAACTGGAGTTCAGGATTACCAAAGGCGCCAACACGGCAAGCGGGCCCGCATCATGTTTGATCTGGAAAGTTTCGGACCGGATATAAGGCTTTTGGTGCTAACGCAGATAGTTTGAAAACTTTTACTAATAT
>CAZPWQ010000067.1:6161-18354 GCA_964590495.1 uncultured Balneolaceae bacterium | reverse complement strand
GCAGGCTGGCTGGATTCAGTCCCTACGGAGTTTTGAAGGGGGTGCGCGGACGACCGTATGAAGGGGAGCAATATGTGAGTTTTATTGCTGAGCATAATTTCAGAAGCATTCCTTTTGAAGCACTGGGATTAACACAACTGTTAGACTGGAACCTGGGGGTAATCATCTACGGAGGGGCCGGTAAAACATGGATATCCGAGGAGCGCCGGGAAGTACTGTTGAACGATTACGGATACAGCCTGAATGGCACTGATGATGTTCATTACGAGATTGGAGCCTCTCTGAACGGGGTATTCGATCTGTTTCGGATCGACTTTACTACTCGATTGGATCAACCTGGTTTCTTTATCAGTATAGGCGTGGCCCGCCTTTTATAACCTGCATTTCACTTCTCCGTCCGGCCGCCTGCCTGCACGAAGCCATTGCTAAAATTCTTTGCCTAATTATGAATGTTTCGGCGTAGGCAGGCTGATTTTGCGGTCGGGCGGGTTTGACAAAGCTTAAAATCTTTCCCTTTGTCTGCCATTTCAAGGAATTTTTGAGAGCAGAGCGTTCTAAAGCTTATAGGTTTCTCCGTGGTCCTTTGCGCTTCTTAGTGTAGCTTTGTGCAATAGTCCCGAAAGCACTAAGCTTGAATATAATACTGGTAGCCTTTAAAGCTGTTACACGGAGTCACGCAAAGGAGCACAAAGTTACGAAAGGGTTCGGTGCCTTTTACTCTTTAAATCCCAAATTCTGCTCCTTCTAACCCATCGGACGGCAAAACCAGCCGTCGGATGGGGATGAGTCTGCTGCAGGGAAAATTAAAAAAAGATTACATAAAAAAAGGCGAACCCGGAATGGGTTCGCCTTTTCAGTAAATTATCTATCTGCTAAGCCTGATTAGTTATTCGGCTCGAACTGGAACGGGCTGATCGGATGCGATTCAGCACGTCGGTTCTCGCGGCATCCCGGATCATCAGGTTGTTCATCCATGCAGGGTTGAGGTGCTTTACCCAATCCTCTGGAATCAATACGATCCTCAGATATGTCATTTTCGGAATAGAAGTCAACTACTGCCTGAGCCCTGCGCTGACTTAACCGGAGGTTATATTGGTCGCCACCAACATGATCAGTAAAGGCATCGATCCGCACCTCGAATTTTGGAGAATTTGTCAATAGCTGAACATTCTCATTCAGTATTCGGGCTGCTGCTTCATCGATATCGGATCGGTCGAAATCAAAATGTATTGTTCCGAGATCTCCATCCCTGATATAAGCAGGATCTTCAGGATCGTTGGGGTCGGTACCCATCTCGATTTCCTGGCCATCGTCGAATCCGTCACCATCGGTATCCGAATTGTTCGGATCCGTATTGTGTTCCATTACCTCGTCATAGTCACTAAGACCGTCGCCGTCAGAATCTTCCTGCAGCGGATCAGTGCGATATTCATTTACCTCTTCACCATCTTCCAGACCGTCACCGTCGGTATCCGGATTATTGGGATCCGTATCATAGGAATTTACTTCCTCTCCATCCTGCAGACCGTCACCGTCAGTGTCAGGATTATTGGGATCAGTGTCATATTCGTTTACCTCTTCACCATCTGTGAGACCGTCACCATCAGTATCCGCATTAAGTGGATCGGTATTGTATTCATTCATTTCTTCCCAGTCGTTTAGACCGTCTTCATCTGTATCCAGTGAGCGAAGAGTTTCTTCGTCAAGTGATTGAAGATATTCCAACGTACGTTCGGAAGGGTCCCGAAGTTCTTCTGTACCTGCACAGCCGGAAAATATAGCCATTGCTAAAAACACAGAAGAGATAAGTAGTATTGACTTTGATTTAATCATCGTGTTACTGTTCATTTATGATTTATTTATGAATTGCTCATTAAAATAGTTATTAGCTACAGAATTTGAAAAAAAACTAAGCAGAACAAAATAGAGAATTATTCCTAATATGTTATCAAAATAGTAAAATTCAAAAAATTTTACTTACTATCCCGAATGGTGTCATTTTAGGAATAAAATCTTTATATTGTCGACCTGCAATCGGGGCTATAGCTCAGTTGGCCAGAGCGCTTGCATGGCATGCAAGAGGTCCGGGGTTCAAGTCCCCGTAGCTCCACTTTAGTTTTCCTTTCGTTATCCATATATCACATTATCCCGCTTTAATAAGCTATTCGGTTCAAACTTGTCTGATAACTATTTGTTCCATTTTTTTTTAAAAATGGGTAATATTGTTTTAATTATTTGAACGGGTTGTCAATTATTTTGCGTATTTATAAATAAAGGGATCATTTTACAGACGTAAAGACGAGGTGTGGTTATGAATAAATTTAGCTGTGGAATTATTGTTTTAAGTTTGATTGTATGTGTCTGTGGGCTTGATATTGTGCACGGGCAACAGCCGGATCTATCTATGGAAGTTGAGCTGAATGAGTCGTTGTTGACCTCTCAAAACCTTGATCTGCAATCTATTATTGCTGGAGATGGCCGCGGTTATGAATTATACCGCCTGTTTTTCAGTAACGATAACGCTTCCGAAGCTGTAGCCGACTTGTATTTATCTATTGATTTCAGATCAGAAAAGAAAGGATTGCTTTTTTCCCGAAATCAGGTAAATATTCAGGATTTCAGTTTAAAGCCTGCACAAAAAGTGTCTGCAACAAATAATACTATACTGGATGGGTTGCCCGGAGTCGAAGAAAACATCTACTTCGAGGGTTCTTTCACTCCGGAAGGCCAAAGGTTTTTTAACGAATTGCAGGGTTTAAGTTCGTTGCCGCGGGACAGGTATACCCTTGAGTTTTCACTATACCAGGATAACAACCGTAATAATGGTGGAACACTGGTGGCCTCAGCATTTGCTGAACTCGGGTTCAATATTGTTGAGGATATCAGGGATTTTTACCTAATTTATCCCGGTGAGCCGATAGGCTACGAAGCTGAAATTACAAATCGTTATCCCAACTTTGTCTGGCAGGGAGCAGCAAATCTTTCTTATCGACTGATTGTAGTAGAAGAAAGGGATAATGAAAGCCCGGAATCTTTATTGGGCGGAGCGGCAAGCAGCGAACCTATTATGGTGGATGGTTCATCGGATACCGGTTCATTGCTGGAATATGAAATGTTGGATGTTATAGTCAATCAATCAAGTTTTCAGTATCCGAATAGTGGAGTTCAGAGTCTGGAAGCGGGAAAAACGTACTACTGGCAGATCATCTCCCTGTTGAGGTCGAATGATGCAATTGAACCGAGAGAATCAGAAATTTGGAGTTTCACATTGTCCGATCAAACCACCGGGGCAGAAGAAGAGCAATTGTCCGGGGAAATAACCAGGATTTTGAAGAAAATACTGGGTGAAAGATACGATCAGCTTGAAGAAGCAGGATCACTCTTCCAGTCTATAGATGTTGATGGTAATGTTTTGCAGGAAGCAGAGGCGCTGGAGGCGTTACTCAGACTTGACGATCAGATAGATCGCGAAGAAATATCAATTATAATTGAGGAGTAATATTATGCTAATCAATAAAATTTTTCGTGGATCTTTCAAATTAGTTATTCCTCTTTTCCTGGTCGGTATGATAGCCTCGGATGTTATCCCTGTAGAGGTGGATGATCGTCCCCTTGCTTTTGTTCGCAAGTTTAAACCTGATGTGGAAGTTACAAACCAACAGGTGGAATCTATATCGAAACGCGGCGAAGCCCTGTTTAACGGGGATACCCTGCAAACCGATCAAAAAGGTTTTGCCCTCGTTCAATTTATGGACAAGAGTTTAGCCAAGGTAAAGCCGGAATCCCGGCTGTTGGTTCAGGGAGAGTTGCAAAATGATACCAAACAAAACGCCACAACCAGGATCGGACTGGAGGTAGGCGAAATTTTTCTGAATGTAACCGAGCAAAACGACAATAATTTTGAAGTGGCTACAAGTACTTCTGTAGCTTCTGTAAAGGGAACCAGTTTTGGTGCTTCAGATGACGATTATTTTTGGGTAACAGAGGGAATTGTTGAAATTTCAGTCAACGAAACAGGTAATGTAGCTGAACTAACGGAAAAAATGTTTGCCCGTGTAAATGATGACGGTACAATCGAAACAGGAGAACTGACTGATGAAGAGATTGAACGTCGTAATCAGGAGTATGCCCAAATGGAGGAAATGTTGGATCCGGATTCAATCCAGCTCCGCTTTATAGATGAAAACGGGCAGGAGCAAACAATAGAACTGAAGATTTTTGATAACTAGGTACAAAGCTAAGCTTTGGTTTTAAAAGTAACGGGATATGGTATGGATACTAAAATAGCTAAACTGTCTGTTATTTGGGCATTAATAATGATAACTGCAGTCGTTCAGGTCAATGCGGCTGAATGGTCGCCTTTGCAGATTCGTCATCAGGAACCAACTCTTGTTGAGGGAGGAAAATCTTTGGAATTGGTATTTTCGACACCCGGGATCAATCCCAATGACGTAGAAGATGCCTTTGTTTACTATCGATACGACAATGAGGTATCGTACAGCCAAAAACATGCTTCTCTGTTATCCTCAGATTTCAAAACTGAACTACAGATTGCTTCGGCTGATGATGTTACTTTGTTGGAATATTATTTTGAAATACAATTGAATAACGGAGAAAAAGTCACTTATCCTTCCGAAAGCGATTCGCGTGAAGCGATCAGGGTCGATATTGTCGCGGAGAGAGAATCTGAAGATGAGGAAGTATTAATCGATTATACCATTCTTTCACCGGATCCGGAGTCAACAGTGTCACTGAATGATGTAATGATAGCAATTACGTTGTTTTACAATGAGAAAGAGATCGACATTGAAAATGGTTCGTTTCAATTATTGCTGGATGACGTGGATGTAACGGAGCAGGCTGAAGTAAATGACTATTTTTTCACATATACACCGGGAGATATAGAGACCGGTCAGCACAATGTATCACTATTCTATCAAAATGCTGACACTTCGTTTAATGTCACAAGCTGGGATTTTACAGTGCAGGATCCGATGCAGGTAACTGCAGCTGCACCGGGAAGTGCCGGCAGGGAGTACATGCCCCAGGGGCAGGTTGAACTTTCGGCCCGCAGTCAGCAGGTTGGCGGATATGCAAATGATGCATTAAGCGGTAATGTAAGGCTTTCCGGAAGATCAGGGAATATATCATATTCTGCACATGGCCTGATTACTACCCAGGAAGACCGGCGTCTGCAGCCACAGAACAGGTTTGGAGCTGAGTTGTATATTGGAAACTGGTTGGATGTACAGGCTGGCCATGTGTATCCAATGTTAAATTCCTTAACTATTGCCGGGCAGCGTATGCAGGGTCTGAATGCGGGACTTCATGCTTTCGACAGGGCTGTAAACCTGCGTGTACTGTATGGTAAAATGAGGCGTCAGGTAAGCAATCTGTACGATATTGTCACCCCGGTTTACCAGGAGTTTGGCGGAGCCGTAGTCGATACCAGTTATACCCTGAATTTTCATGAAAATGGAGTCGGTAACTTCGAACGGGATCTTATAGGCGGACGTCTGTCGTTCGGCCGTGGAAATAACTTTCAGTTTGGGATGAATTTTCTGAAAGTTGAGGATGATACATCATCCATTTCTGTCATCAGAAACTTCAGAGATGTTATGGATGACAACCCGGAGCTGGCACAACATTTAAGTTCCGATGAACAGCAAACTCTTGCAAGCGAGCCCGATCTGCTCAGTGTAAATGGCAATCCGCGTCCCCAGGGCAATTTTGTAGCAGCATCGGATATAATGTTTAGCCTGGATAATAATCGAATTCAGTTCCAGGCAGATGCGGGTGTCAGTTTACTTAGCCGTGATATAAGCAACGGACCCCTTACCAGTGAAAGAGCGGAAGATATGGGGCTGTTCCTGGATCAGGATAGCGAAAACCTGCTCAACCAGTTGTCATGGCTGATTATCATCAACGAAAATATGACCACCCTGCCTTTCAAATTCGAGGAAGATGGATCCGCTACGAATACTGAAGCATTCTTTCCGACCAGTATTGTAGCTTCACAGTCAGAAGTCGGCCTAAATTACCTTAATAATAATTTGAGGATACAGTACCAGTGGGTAGGGCCGGATTTTAACTCCCTGGCTAATAGAACCATACGAAGAGATGTCGCCGGATTTTCAATTTCTGACCGCGTTCGATTTGCCCAGAATCGCCTGTTTCTGACTCTTGGTTATGAGTCTCTCCAGGATAATGTAATTAACAGTAAAGAGGCTACTACAGATACAGATACCTATAGGAGTAATATAAGCTGGTATCCCATCAAAACAATTTTGCCAAGGGTAAGTGTCGGATTTATGTATCGTACCCGCGAAAACGGAGTGCCGTTGTTCAACCCGGAAGTGCCTTCATCGCTTGAAGATGCCGCCGTTCAAAACTTTATGCAACAAAACGGGCAGCTGGTTACAGGGCCGAATGCACGTGGTTTGGATACCTACCAGTTTTCATCGTCGATATCACAATCATTTGATCTGTTGGGAATCTCACATGATGCAAATATGAACTATTCTCTGCTGAATACCACCGATCAGTTTTTCAGGTATGGCGATATTATGAGTACAAACTACTCATTAAACCTTGTGAACAACTTTAATAATATGCCCCTGAAAACAAATATTGGGTTCAACATAAATAATACTGAGACTTCAAGCGGGCTCACCGATATTACCATTTACGGTATTAATCTCGGGGGAACAACATTCCTGCTGGATGACAGGCTTAATCTGAATGTATCTGTAGCTTTTACAAAAAATCAGGCGGAAACAGTACCTTTGGATGTGAATAACAATGGCACGTTGGATCCTTTTGATGACTATTATGAACCAAATACCGGCAACATCTCAGACACCGGAAGCAATTCATTTATGGTCAGCGGCGGAGCCCTGTACTCCATAACTGAAAATCATGCCGTTCGTATCGATTTCCGTTATAACAATATAACGAGTACCTTGCGTCAGGGAACTCTTCCAAACGATCAACTTTTAAGAGCTCGTTACATTTTTAATTTCTGACCGATGGCCGGGAAAAGCTACATTGAAAATCAGAAGTGGGTAATTCCGGTCCTTATTCTGTTCAGTTTTCTGCTGACTATCTTAATTTCCTACTCTTCCCCGGTTCAGCAGCTGAAGTTAAATGTCAAAGATAAGCTGTATGAGCTTCGGGGTCCCATTCCTGTTGAAGATACGACCATCGTGATTGTAGAAATCAGCCAGCAGGCCGACCAGGATATCCCTTACAAATATCCCTGGCCAACCAATTTCCATGCCAAGCTGATTGAGAATTTGAATAAAGCCGGCGCCAAAGCAATAGGATTTGATGTTATCTTTGACAAACGGGACAATTACGACCTTTCCAATGATACACTTTTTGCTGATGCGATTCGCAATTACGGAAATGTTATACTGGCAGGAAATATCCAGGTTATCAGGCAGAGCCGTGGTAGTGGCAGCCAGTCTGTCGGTACTACTCTCGTCAGACCCAACAGTGTATTAAGAGAGGCAAATAAAAACGCACTCGGACTGGTTCGGGTATCTAAGGATATAGACAGTGCTGTAAGAAAGTACATTCTTTCTGTTGAAAATAATGATGAAGATTATCTTTCACTGGGGCTTGAACTGCTTAAACTTTATGAGGGAATAGATAGTGTTCAGGATGGGGAATCAGTTTTCAGATTGGGATCGTATGAAATCCCCAAGTACGGCCGGAATACAATGGCAATTAATTACTTCGGCGAACCGCGTACATTTCCTTTTTATTCGTATGAAACAGTTATCGATGATTCGACGGTAATATTGGAATCCGAAGATGAAGACTTTCAGATTAATTCATTTTCAGACCCCGATTTCGGTCTGATTAATTCGGATGTATTCAGGGATAAAATAGTGCTTGTCGGAGCTACAATGCCCGAGCTCCAGGATTTCCATTCGACTCCATTTGCCGGAAATCAGTCTATGCCGGGTGTCGAAATGCATGCTAATGCTTTACAAACTATTTTGTCGGGAAAATATATCTATCATGCATCACCGCAAGTCAATCTGGTTCTCCTGATTGTTGCAGTTATTGTCATAGTATTACTCACTCGTTTTATTTCAGGATACTGGGGATTTGCCTTTTATCTTGGCTTTTGCATTATGTCCGTCGGGCTGGCGATATTTGAATTTTTAAATTTCAGTTATATCATCGATATCATTTCCATATTGACGGCACTGACTATTGGCTTTGTCACTACTCAAAGCTATGAATATGTTGTGGAACAACGCGAGAAAAAACGTATCAGGGGATTGTTTTCTTCGTATGTTTCACCGGCCGTAGTTGAAGAAATGGTAGAATCGGGAAAAGACCCGGAGCTGGGAGGCGATGAAGTTTATATTACAGCTTTCTTCAGCGATATACAGTCGTTTTCTTCTTTTTCTGAGAAGTTACCGGCTAAAAAGCTTGTAACGCTGATTAATGAGTACCTTTCAGCAATGACAGATATTCTTACCGGTCAGGGGGGGACACTCGACAAATATATCGGTGATGCCATTGTAGGTATTTTTGGAGCACCTGTCGAAATTGAAGATCACGCCTACAGAGCCTGTCTTGTATCTCAATTAATGCAACAGAAGCTTGCTGAACTGCGAGTGAAATGGAGGAATGAAAATGAGCAGTGGCCGGAAATTGTCCGCCATATGCAAAAACGCATTGGTATCAATACAGGTCGTATGGTTACAGGTAACATGGGTTCAAAAAGACGCTTCAACTATACAATGATGGGAGATAATGTAAATCTTGCGGCACGGTGTGAAAGCGGAGCCAAACAATTTGGCGTCTATACAATGGTGACGGGGGAAACCAAACAGGAAGCTGAAAAATTTGGTGACCGGTGCGTTTTTCGCTATCTGGATCGTATCGTGGTAAAAGGCCGCAAACAGCCGGTGGATGTGTATGAGATTATGGGATTAAGAGATCAAATGGAGCTGTCAACTTTCGAATGTAAAGAAATTTTTGAAGCAGGTATTGCAGCCTACCATGATCAAAAATGGGAGCGTGCCCTGGAATATTTTGAAGAATCTGAAACGCTGGAAATCTATCAACCCGGCGACAATCCCATGATCAGCACAAATCCTTCTCTCGTATACCAGGAGAGGTGCAGGGCAATGAGGAAAGAACCGCCCACAACGGATTGGGACGGTGTTTATGTAATGGAATCGAAGTAAATTAGCATCCGTTTTGGCTTGCTAAATACCCCTTATAAACCGTATCTTATGTTTTCGAGGGTAGGCCCTACGCAGCCAGCTCCCTCTAAACTCCGTCAGGACCGGAAGGTAGCAGCGGTAGGAGGTCGTAGCGGCGTGATGTAGGTTGCTTACCCTCTCTTTTTACCACAGATTTAGCACAGATTGAATGGATTTCGCTGATTAATTAAAGCTTGATATTTTGTGGTAAGAGATTAATAAGCTACAACGGGTTTCTCGTCTCGCAGATTTTCTCTGTGGTTCTTTGCGTTTCTTTGTGTAATAACCTGACAAGCACCAAACCCGAAGTATGGCATTATTGATAGCCTTTTAAAGCTGTTACACAGAGAACCACAAAGGAGCACAAAGTTTCACAAAGGTTGTCGGTATCTTTTTCTCTGCACCATCCCACAATCAGGAAAGAGTCCTGATGATGTATTCCTCTAAACCAAGGGAATCAGCTTAATTTGTGCTCAATATCTGAGGCTATGTGATCGGCATGAACGCGGGTATTTTCAATAAAAAGTTTGCTCGTATCCATTCCACCGCAAACAACTCCGGCTACATACATCCCCTTCCGGTTAGTTTCAAGAGTTTCATCATCATAAACAGGCATTTTATCTTCGTCTTCTGTCAGATCGATTTCAAATTGTCTCATTAATTTAAAATTGGGCTGATATCCCGTCATCGCCAGGACAAAATCATTGGGAATCGTTTTTTCACCATCAGGCGTTTTCAAAATAACTGATTTTGGCGTTATCTCCTGAACCTCAGTGTTGAAATAAGCCTCAATTTCCTCGTTTTTAATCCGGTTTTCTATATCGGGTTTCACCCAGTATTTAACGGTACTCTTGATTTGCGAATCGCGAACAACTAAGGTGACGTTTGCTTTATTCCGGTAGGTTTCCAGAGCGGCATCAACCGCAGAGTTCCCAGCACCGATAACCAGTACATTCTGCCATGAATAGGGATGGGCTTCATCATAGTAATGAGCGACTTTATCCAGTTCTTCCCCCGGAATATTCATTTTTTTTGCAATGTCATAAAAACCGGTAGCAACAACGACTTTTGAAGCTTCGTAACTATTTTTGTCGGTCGTTACGGTAAAATTCCCATCTTCACCGGAAACCTCCTGCACCTCTTCATACAGATTGATGTCGAGTTTATAATTTTCTGCAGCCCGCCGGTAGTACTCAAGAGCTTCGCGGCGCGTGGGTTTGGGGCCGTGAGAAATGAAAGGAACACCTCCTATCTCCAGCCTCTCTGAGGTGGAAAAGAAAGTCATATCTTTCGGATAATTAAATATGCTGTTAACCAAACATCCCCGTTCAATAATTCGTGCTGAAATATCCCGTCGTTTGAGTTCGATAGCGGTTGCCAATCCGATAGGACCGGCACCTACGATGATAACCATAAAGTATTTTTCTAATTAATTTCGTATTAGCGTTTTCCAATGCATCCAACGACAGTGCAATCTAATTAGTTCAAAGGTGCCCATACTTAGATCGGAAAATAAATTTAAGATTTCACCTTTGAAAGCAGGTCCGCTTTCATGTCTACGCCAAGTGAAATAAAATCAAATATTTAAAATTAAAGCTTGCATTAAACATTAGAAAAAATTAATATAAAAATTCATCTGCTGCCAAAATCCCGGTTTATGCACGTTGGCGATAAATATCACAAAGCCGAAAGCTGGAATAAGCTTTTCTGCTCTATCTCCATAGGTATAATAGTTTGTGTATTCGTTGCGGGTTGTGCGGAAAGGCCCGCCGGTGTAGTTGAAGAAGAAAATAATCCGCCAAAAGTTACTATCGTTTCTCCATCTAAAGCCAATCTTCAGAATAAACCTTTCCAGTCTTCCGATATTCAAGCTAGCGAGCAGATTTCAGTATCCGGTAGTGCACTGAAATCAGAAGATGTTCAAAAAAGATTTGCCGAAAATCCGGCTAACAATCGAAAAACCAAGGATCAAAACGGCTCAAGATCAAACGACAAAAGAGTTTATGAAAAGGGAACAGAAATTGAGTTCGAGGGTTATGCAGTCGATGTTGAAGAAGATACGCTCGACAAATTGAAATGGACCAGTGATTTGGATGATAATATAGGAGAGGGAGAATATTTTGTAAAATCCGGCCTTTCTGTAGGAAGTCACCAGATTATTTTAACAGCCACCGATAGCGAAGGTGCAATCGGTCGGGACACTGTTAATATAACCATTACAGAAGAGCGTGATGATTCAAGCAATAAATCACCATCTGTACAGATACTTTCTTTAAATGACGGTTTGAGTTTACTAAACTCTGCTGAAATTATTTTAAAAGGGTCTGCCGAAGATCCGGAAGATGACGTGCTCGAAGAAGATCTTTTAGTTTGGAGCAGTGATGTTGAGGGAAAATTGGGTACTGGCAGCGAGTTGGATGTGTCGGGTGAATTGTCAATTGGCGAACATATAATAACATTGATCGCTACTGATAGTGAGGGAGCCATCGGCAGCGACAGTGTGGAGCTGACCATCGAGGAAGATCTTGATGATGCGGTTAACAAATTACCGGTTGCAGAGATACTTTCCATATCCGGTATAGATTTACTTGAAGATGTATTAAATCTGAACCTTCAGGAGATTGGTGAAGTGATCCTGAATGGCACCGGCACTGATAAGGAAGATGGGACACTGGAAGGGGAATCGTTGGTATGGAGCAGCGATATTGACGGTGAACTGGGTACCGGAGGCGAGCTTGATGCGACGGAGCTGCTATCTACGGGCGAGCATACCATTACATTGACGGTTACCGACAGTGATGGTGCCACGGGAGAAACCAGCGTGGACATATCAATTGAAGAAGGTCTTGAGGATACGATTAATGAATCACCGATAGCAGAGATATTGGATGTTGAAGATATTCTAAGCCTGCTGGATACCGAGCTTCTTTCCCTGGAAGGAAGTGCCAGTGATCCGGATGGCG
>CAZPWQ010000067.1:0-6061 GCA_964590495.1 uncultured Balneolaceae bacterium | reverse complement strand
GCGATCATACGATCACCTTCACGGCCACCGACAATGACGGTGCAACCGGCAGCGATAATGTAGAGGTGAGCATCGAGGAAGATGTTGAAGAGACGGTTAATAAATTACCGGTTGCGGAAATTTTGGATGTTGATGATATCCTCGAGCTGCTGGATACCGAGCTTCTTTCCCTGGAAGGAAGTGCCAGTGATCCGGATGGCGAAATTGTATCGATGGAGTGGAGCAGTGATATAGACGGAGAACTGGGAACGGGCGCTACGCTGGAAATCTCCGCCGGCGAGTTAGCGTTGGGCGATCATACGATCACCTTCACGGCCACCGACAATGACGGTGCAACCGGCAGCGACAGTGTGGATTTAACGATTGAAGAAAAAAATAACGAGTCTCCGGTGGCTGAAATCCTTTCGTTGGACGGCGGAGAAATTTTGTTAGAGACAGATGAACTTATTTTAAAGGGCAGCGGCAGCGATGAGGAAGATGGTACACTGGATGGTGAATCCCTGGACTGGAGCAGTGATATAGACGGTGAGCTCGGTACCGGAAGCCCGCTGGATGTGACCGGTGAACTCTCAACTGGCGATCATACGATAACGCTGACGGCCACCGACAGTAAAGGTGCCACGGGAAGTGACGAAATAACTATCACGGTTAATTTAGCTCCGCCGACGAATTTAACAGCCGAGGAGGCTAGTTTGACCACCGTGCAGCTCACCTGGCAGGACAATTCAGACAATGAAACCCGTTTCAAGGTAGAACAACGACTTGTCGGTGATGACGATAGTTTTATTTTATTGGAGGATGTGGAAATTGGGGAGGATACAACATCAGTTGAAATTACAGGCCTTGATGCAGGCTTGTATGAGTTTCGGGTATATGCAGAAAACAGCAGTGGAGCATCCGATTATAGTAATACTGTTGAGGTAGATTTGCTTAAATGAATTCGTTTATTGTAATTCAATCCTATTTGTCTGATTGGTTGGATTTTGGCAAAATCTTCTATTTATACAGAGCCCATCTCTTTTTTTTAGATAATATTTAGGAGTTTTAACAGCATCTTGTGAAATTACTCCAGAAACACTTCGCTGCTTTAAAGAAACTTCCCCGGTTTCTACAGAAACTAAAAAATCATTAACGGCTGAATTATTTGCACATCTTCACAAATAAAAATTCAAATAGTTTTGTATCTGATAAATTTATTAGACAATTTTGAGGCCTGCTAAAATTCGAGTTGATAATTTATTAAAGAAAGTAACGCATAATGATTAAAGAGGTTTCTATTTCGCTAAATAAAATTTTAAGTCTCATATTATTCTCAATTTTTTCAATAGCTTTTATGGTTGAACCGGTTGTCGCCCAAACATCACCGGGCCCGCAGGAAGATCAACTTGAACTGTTACGGTCGGATGTCGGGGTACACGGTTTGACAGCAAACCTGCACGGGCTTAGTGATTTTTCTTATATGGGCAATGACACTCTTCAGAACGACGGGAGTTCAGAGCTGGAATTTGTTTATCGCAATGTAAGAACAATGTCTTCACATACGGCCGTTGGGTTTCAGATATTAACCAGTTTTTTTGTGGATAATTCAGGGGATGGCAGTAGTTTCGGCGTAGGAAGCTGGGGCCTGGGCCCGGTAGTTCGGGGTTATCCTTTGAAGACAGAACGATTTCACCCATATGTACAGGCGAACAGCATGTTTGGCAAAAATCTTGCTGTAAGTGAATTGGCTAATACGCAAACCGGTGGGAACGGTTTGCGTATCCGGCTGGGCTTACGCGCCGGTTTAGCATTCCGAATCACGAATACCATCGGTCTCTTTACAGAGGCAGGTTATGACTGGGAAAGCAGTCAACTTTTTAAAGCTGATGCTCGTGCATTACAGTTTAATTTCGGCTTTGATTTTTACATGTTTAACTAGTTGAATGGTATTGAGTAAACCTTAGTGTTGTCTCAACCATAAAATGTCGCGTGAAACCTGTCAGGTTTTGAAGCAGTGTTATATAGTTTGCTTAACATCCAATTTAAACCTGACAGGTTTATGATAGCATAGCACGTCTTATTCAGCTGCCAGCCGGTGTATTTTACCGTCAAAACCGCAGATATATAGTTCGTTTTCCTGGTCTACTCCAAAAGAAGAAATACCGAAATCAACCTGCATCAATTCGGTATTATCAGGATTTTCTATATCTGAATAATCAAGTGCCCATACTCTTCCGGAACCGTAATCAGCGTAAATATATAACCCCTCAAGGCCACTTACGGTAGGTCCGCGATAGACAAATCCGCCGGTTACTGAGATACCCTGGCCCCTGCCATACTCCGTAACCGGCATCTCGAGGCCCGATTGGTCACATCCCTCAGAAGGTTCAAAGCAGTGGTTACCTTCCATTATATTCCAACCGTAGTTGCCGCCATTTTCAATAATATGTATTTCTTCATATTGATTTTGTCCTACATCCCCTGTCCACAGGCGGTCGTTATTGGGATCGAAGCTGAATCGCCAGGGATTTCTCAGCCCATAGGCATAGATCTCTTCACGAAAACCTTCATCATTATCCACGAAAGGATTGTCGGATGGTATCCCATAATTATTGCCGTTTGAAGGATTGTCGACATCAATTCTGAGAATGGTGCCCAACAGGGTACTGCGGTCTTGTCCGTGTCCTTCAGGGTCGCCTCCCGAACCGCCGTCTCCCACAGCGATATAAAGATATCCGTCAGAACCGAATGTTACTTGTCCGCCGTTATGATTGCCAAAAGGCTGGTCAAATTCCAGCAATACCTGTTCACTCCCCGGATCGGCCTGGTCGGGATTGTCTCCCGAAACTTCAAACCTCGAGATGTGCGTTGTAGAATCGTGAGTCGTATAGTTAACATAAATATAGCCGTTGTTTTCAAAATCGGGATGAAAGGCAAGTCCCAGTAAACCTTCCTCGTTATGGCCATTATCCACACGGTCCTCGATATCCAGGAAAGTTGTTTTTTGGTCGGCGGTAGAGTCGTTTTGGAACACTGAAATAATTCCAGGCTGTTCTACGACAAACAACCGATCGGTTCCGTCACCGGCATGCTGAAGGTCAACGGGACGGGTGAAAGACAGATTGGGAAATGCTTCTACTGTGGAATAAGTTTCAACCGGTTCTTCGTTATCCGATCCAGCTGGTTTATCCGACTGGGAACAACCTGTGATAAAAGGAAATAGGAGGCATAAGAGAAGTATTCGCATATTAAAGTCATTGTTTATAAAAGTTACCACTGTTGAATATAAAGCAAAAAGGGACAAATAAGTTCCTGCATGAATTCTGATCAGGTTTGCAGAAGTCAGATAGATTATTGGCAAAGGCAGTTGGGTGGTTTACATAAGCTATAAGGGAGCTCTGCTCCCGTAAACAAAGCTTTTCATTGGAAGCAGAGCTCCCTCAGAGCTGTTTTTTAGTGCTTTAGTGGTTCAGCAGAATTAATACCCTGCTGCCTGGCCATCTTTGCGCGATTCGGACGCTCCATAATAAACGCCGTTTTCAGCATCCCACATTATCGCCTGATAACCGCCGTATCCTCCGACGTCATAGCTGATATCGTGGCCCCGCATCATAAGACCGCGTACCACATCATAGGAAAATCCGGACTCCAGGTTTAGTGTCCCGTCGGTTTGAAGGTATTCATCCGCATCATCGGTCGGTTGTACGGAGCCTGTATGCCGCCAGCGGGAGGCATCGCCGGCTTCCTGAAGGTTCATACCAAAGTCGATCATATTGGTAATTATCTGCACGTGCCCCTGCGGCTGCATGGCACCGCCCATCACTCCAAAGCTCATAAAAGGTTCGCCGTCTTTCATTACAAAAGCGGGAATGATTGTTTGGAACGGACGTTTGCCCGGTTCATACACATTGGCGTGATCCGGATCCAGGGAGAACAGCTCGCCCCGGTCCTGGAACACGAAACCGAGTCCGGGTACGACAATACCCGATCCCATACCCCGGAAGTTACTTTGGATCAGTGAAACGATATTGCCCTCACTGTCGGCGGCAGTAAGATAGATGGTGTCGCCGTCTTCAAGAATCGGGGTGCCAGGTTTAATATTGGATGAAGCGTATTCGCCGATCTCCTTCATACGTTCTTTGGCATATTCCTTGGAAATAAGTTCTTGAACCGGTACATCTGCAAAATCCGGATCGGCATAAAACTTCGCCCGGTCTTCAAACACCACTTTCTTCGATTCCGTCATCAGGTGCAGTGTCTCTGTGCTTCCATAGCCCATCGATTCGAGGTCATACTCTTCAAGTATTTGCAGCATCTGAAGCGCAGCAATTCCCTGTCCGTTTGGCGGGAGTTCATAAACATCATATCCGCGGTAGTTCACGGATACGGGATCAACCCATTCCGAGGTGTGGCTTTCAAAATCCTCCAGCCGGAGAAATCCGCCGTTTTCCTGCATAAACCGGTCGATCTTTTCGGCTATCTCACCTTTATAGAATGCATCGCGGCCTTTATCCGCAATAATACTGTAGGTGTTCGACAACTCCGGCCTGCGCATGATTTCGCCCTTTTCAGGTGCTTTTCCGTCGATGGTCATCTCCTCTCTGAAAGCACCGGGGCTATCGCCGTGAATACGGGCTCCGATATTCCAGTAATAGGCGATGAGTTCGCTGACAGGGAAGCCCTCATTGCCGTACCTGATTGACGGCTCCAGGATCTGATCCATCGGCATATTCCCCAGCTTTTCGTGCAGTTCAAACCATCCGTCGACTGCACCTGGTACAGAGATAGGTAAAAATCCGTATGGAGGTATGTCGTCCCTGTCCCGCTTTTCAAGTTCCTGTTTCAGCTGCTCAAAACTCAGTCCCTGCGGTGATCTTCCGCTGGCGTTCAGACCGTAGAGTTTTTGATCTTCCGCCGACCAGACAATGGCAAACAGATCACCGCCAATTCCGCTTCCCGTAGGTTCCATAAGTCCCAATGCGGCATTGGCCGCTATTGCAGCATCGATGGCATTGCCGCCATCCTTCAAAATATCAAGACCTATTTGCGTTGCCAGCGGCTGGCTTGTAGCTACCATACCATGTTCTGCAATAACCTCCGAACGCGTGGCGAATGGTTCGCCCGTTACACGGTCGTGCTGGGCGTTAAGGGCAGATGAAAAAAGAATCAAAAAGGAAAGAAATCCCAGAGAAGCTAGTGCTTTATTCATAACGGATATAGGTTTGATTAAATGACACGTTTCACAATAATAAATAAGCAGATATTATGATGTAAAATTTATATACGAATTGCGAATGCGGAAGGATCTACAGCTAGATATTAAATGCTTGCTTTATTCAAGTCTTTCCTTCTTACTTTTTTCAACGACGAAAAAAGTAAGCAAAAAAGTCGCCGGCTGAAGAATCCTTGTCGGCGGCTTCGATCGGTGCGCGGGATAATTTCAAAGGTCCTTCTCGCTCAGCAGTTGCTTCATCGATCTCACCGGTGTGAAATTATCCACCTCGCGCACCTCCCTGTGCCTGTTCCCTCCAACGATTCAAAGGCCGGATTCTTTTCTACCAACTGACTTTTGTCAACGAATTATCTAACTTCTACTAGGATGACACTGATAGAGCCATCAAATACTTTATCAGCGCAAACCCGCTAAATCTGTGTCATCCGTGTTCTATTTCAATTCCTTTTCAGGTCGTCGTGGGGGCGTTTCAGCTGATCGGGCAATTCCCGCTCTTCTGTACGGAGTCTTTGGATATATTCCGCTCTTTTTACTTTGCCGCGGCGGATGCCGAAATAAGCACCCAGGAGGGGAGAAAACAGAACAGTGAAAGCAAAATAGATAATTGCCGCTCCGAGTCCTGTGTCTTTGGTAAAGATCCAGAATAAAGTTGGAATAACGATCAGGAGCGACATCAGGTAGCAAATGTAATCTGCATTACGGGCTTTAATAACAAAACGCCTGCTGATAACAAAACCCAGGTTCAGGTATACAAGTCCGAAGGCAATAAGCACCAGATAGCCTGTCAATCCTTCCTGTGCTACATACTGAATGTAGCCGTTTGAGATGATGATCAGAAGCAGGCCTATG
>CAZPWQ010000066.1:0-18704 GCA_964590495.1 uncultured Balneolaceae bacterium | reverse complement strand
ATTTCTTTTCCGGTTTATTTTCATTGAGATATTCCTCAAATGAAGAACGTTCTCCCTCATTGAGTTTTCCGTCGACATAATCGCACAGGATGTCGCTTAATATCTTATCCTGATCAAATTCTGTAGTATTCATTATCTATAAAGGGTAATAAGAGTTAGCAAGTTCATCTAATACCCTTTAACTCAGCTACTAAGAAATTGTTTCAGGATATACATATTTTTCTAACATTTCCTGTAATTGTGCCCTTCCACGGTTGATACGGGACTTTACAGTACCCATTGGCAGATCAGCGATTTCAGCGATTTCTTCGTACGATAGCTGCTGAATATCGCGAAGCACCACAACTTCCCGGAAATCGTCACTAAGTTCCATGAGCGCTTTTTCAAGCTGATCGACACACATTTTCTCGTGCAGCGAATCATCCGGTAGAATTTCGGTATCCTCGATCTTCATCGGCTGATCTTCGCTGTCTGACGGGTCTTTGTGGATGGTTACAGTTGTCATACGCTTCTTTTTCTTGTACAGACTTTTTGCCAGGTTAATGGCAATAGTATACATCCACGTAGAAAACTTGGCGATCCGTTCATAGGAGTGGCGGCTGCGATATACCCTGAAAAAAGTTTCCTGAACAAGATCTTCACAATCCTGGTGATCGTGGGTATATCTATAAAGAAAGTTATGTAATCGATCCTGATAGCGCTTTAACAATAAATTAAATGCGTCTTCGTATCCGGCTTGAAAGCGTTCCATTAAATCTTCATCCGAAAGCTGTTGTAATTTAGCCCGAGAAATAGCTTCCATAATAATTGACCCCTGATTTGATGTTGCAATTGATTATTTACAAGGGTCATCAACTTAAGTGGCAACTATTTTGCCGTTTTCAGTTGATGATCCTTTTGATCATCAGGAGAAGTATTGTGGAGGGGTCCATTGTTGAAAAACCTTTGGCTGCCCTGTCGGCATCCAATAATGTCTCAAAAACCCTGGGCATTTCTGACAGCTTAAAAGCTGAGGCATCCTGCCAAAGTTTATTAAAATACCAGCTGTTCTTGATACCCAGTTTAGATTGAACTTGCTTTTTATTATTACCCTGGGCGGCAAGGCGTCTGATTTGCCAGATGTTTGAGAACATATTGTAAAAGAACCCCACGGAACGAATAATTTCTCCCGTGTCTGTCTTAGTATGTTGCAACATCTGTTCCGCAATAAAGAGCGACTTTTCGAGGTCGCGCTCAATCATGGCGTCTTTTAGCTCAAACACCGAATATTCGCGATATAAACCAATTATTTTTTTTATCGCACTCTCTGTGATTGTTTTAGAAGTGTCTACAAAAGTACACACCTTATCTATTTCTGTGGACAGTATTTGCAGACTGTTCCCCGCGTATTGAGCCAGCATCCGGGCGGCTCCGGGCTCAACTCTTCTCTTGTGTTGTTGCTGGGCCCATGCAATGATCCAGTCGGGCAAACGATAATCCGGCACTTCCTGAAACTCGTACAATCCTACATTATTTTTCTTATTAAATGCTTTTCCGACCTTTGTGTTCCCGGATGGTTTTTTTGAGTCGATACAAACAAAAAGAGTAGTGGGATTGGGACGCTCCAGGTATGGTATAAGGTCGTTGACATCGCCGCCGTAACTGTTCTCATCTGCCGCCGGTCGGTTCAACTGTTTAAAGTCCCGAAGAATAACGATACGCTGCTCAGCCATCATCGGATAACTGCGTATGATCGACAGCACTCTTTCCGGCGTCACATCCCTGCCGTAAAGCAGGTCGAAATTAAAATCCTTCTGGTCGGCGGGTACAAGTGATTCGACAACATCCTGCAGTCGATCCAGGAAGAACTCTTCTTCACCATAAAAAAAGTATATGGGTTTCCGCTCACCTGATTTCAATTCATCAAGCACCTCGGAGTAGAGTTCTATGCTGGTCTTTTTGGGCATTGTTATAATATCTGAATTAGCCAGAACCGAGATCCGCAAAGTCTCCAAAGACTTTGCGGATCTTTTTTGGCACCAATAACAAATTTACGGCCTGAGCCTTCCGAGCATCCTTGGAAACGGGATTGTCTCCCTTACATGATCAAGGCCACAGAGCCAGGCCACCGTTCTCTCCAGTCCCAGACCGAAGCCGGAATGAGGTACTGTCCCGTATTTTCTCAAATCCAGATACCAGCTGAAGACTTCCTCGGAGAGGCCGTGTTCTTTAATTCGTTTTCTGATTGTCTCCGGATCCTCTTCCCGTTCACTTCCGCCGATAATTTCACCATATCCTTCCGGTGCCAGTACATCAACGGCCAAAGCAAGTTTTTCATCTTCAGGATCCCGTTTCATATAAAAAGCTTTGATTTCAGCCGGATACCGGTGTACAATAACTGGTGTCTCATATTGCATGGTAAGCAGCGTCTCGTCACTGCCGCCGAAATCTTCACCCCATTCAAAATTGAGGGCTGACTTTCTCCATTCGGGAATATTCCTTAGATCCTCTTCTATTTGTCCAATTCGGGCTGCGATCTCTTTAATGCGCTGATCGATCTGTGATTTGCGCCATTTTTTGGCCTGTCCTCTTTCGCTTTCCAGTTCATTCCGCTCTTTTTCCAGGTGGCAATGCTCCTTTTTCCGGTCCTCGGCCATCCGGTCAAGCATGTCGGCGATCTCATCGCTCCGGAGCTGTTCAACAGCTTCGGAATAGGAAATACGCGGAAACCCTTTTTTAACTGTTTTTTTCAATCCGGCGGTATCCCTCTCCAGAATATCCAATTCCCGACCGCGGTTATCCAACACCCGCTTCACAATAAAACGGATAAAATCTTCGGCCAGATCAATATTCATATCCAGGTCATAGAAAGCCATCTCCGGCTCAATCATCCAAAACTCGGTAAGGTGACGTCTCGTCTTGCTCTTTTCAGCACGGAAGGTCGGGCCAAAGGTATAAATCAGGCCATGTGCCATTGCCATCGCCTCACCGTACAGCTGACCCGACTGAGTGAGATAGGCCTTGTCATCAAAATATTCAGTTTCAAATAAATTAGTTGTACCCTCTGCCGCATTTCCGGTAAATATGGGAGCATCCATCTGTACAAAACCCCGCTCCTGGAAAAAAATATGGATTGCATAAATAATTTCATTGCGCACACGCATAGCCGCCCACTGACGCTGGCTCCGCAGCCAGAGGTGCCGGTTTTCCATTAAAAATTCCACTCCATGCTCTTTGGGAGTAATGGGATAATCTTCCGCAACCTGTATGACTTTAAGATCATCAACCCGCATCTCGTATCCGCCGATGCTGCGTTCATCTTCGACAATTTCACCAGATACTTCGAGCGAACTTTCCTGGCGCAGGGAATCAGCTGCTTCCCATGTCTCCTGGCTCACATCATCTTTGGCAATAACACATTGACAGATGCCGGAACCGTCGCGGAGTTCCAGAAAATATAAATTCTTACTGCTCCGGTAATTATAAACCCACCCTTTCAATGTTACATCTTTACCATCGTGTTCGCTCAGTTCCCGAATGTATACCATTGCAAATTCTTGTTGAGTTAAATTTTTGTTTCATCTTATTGCTGCTGAACCATTCTAAAACAAGATTATCATCAGGTTAATGAGCCGACAGACAAACCTGGTAAAACGGTATCCAAGGATAGCAGTTATTCAAAATACAATCAAAGAAATAAAATGATTTGTCGTACCACCTCATAAAAGAAATGAATCTTCACCCTCGTGTCAGACCTTTCCGTGACCGGAGGTCACAAGTTTGCATTCCGCACCAGAGGTGCGGAACGAGGTTTGAAGGTAGATAGGCGACGGAATTCTCTCCCTTCACACTCACCGCACTCGTACCGGACCCCTGTTTCGGCACGCCTGTCCCGCTACCTCCGGTTTTGAATGTGAAACAGATTGCCCCCCTATTTCAACATATCCAAAACTTATATTATTAACACTAATTAAACTTCATACCATTTATTATTAATAAATAATATTTTTATCCTTATTTATTTAATTAAAAGTATTAATTTAAATAATTATTTAATTTGCTTCTTTCTGTATATCAAAATAGATTAGGAACTGTTTTGTTTAAGCAAAATATGTTTAGGCATAATCTTATTTTTAACTAAAAAAATACATTGGTGCAATCTAAATGACTAAATACTGCATACTGATCCTGGCAATGATATTCACCGGGACAACAAGTGCAATAGCAGCTGATTCTGCAACTATTCAGGAAGCTGCCACTCAAATAAATCTTAACTATGTCTGGACCATCCTGGCTGCCATACTGGTTCTTTTTATGCAGGCGGGCTTTGCGCTACTCGAAACCGGGCTTACCCGGTCGAAGAACGCGGTCAACATTATCATGAAAAACTTTATGGATGTTGGCGCAGGCGGGCTGGTCTTTTTTGCCGTTGGTTTCGGCCTGATGTTCGGCACTACCGCCGGCGGATGGATCGGAACGGACGGGTTTTTCCTCAATGGCATTGAGGGGCAAGACCAAACATGGACCTGGGCTTTTTTCTTTTTCCAGGCTGTATTTGCCGCTACTGCTGCAACAATTGTGTCGGGGGCTGTAGCCGAACGTACCAAATTTACCGGCTATCTCATCTTTTCAATAATCATCACCGCGATTATCTATCCTGTTTTCGGGTCATGGGCCTGGGGCGGTCTGTTTAACGGCAGCGGATGGTTGGAGGAACTCGGCTTTATAGACTTTGCCGGCTCTACCGTTGTACATTCCGTAGGCGGATGGGCGGCGCTGGCAGGTGCCCTCGTTGTGGGAGCGCGTGTCGGTAAATATGACGACGATGGCAATCCGAAGCATATTGCGGGACACAGCCTACCCCTTGCAGCACTGGGTGTATTTATACTGTGGTTCGGATGGTTCGGTTTTAATGCCGGTTCCACTACAGCTGGTAGTACTGAGATCGCCTTGATTGCAATAAATACTTTTCTTGCCGCCGGGGCCGGAGCGACTTTTGCTATGATCGTTACCTGGTTGCAATTCGGCAAACCTGATGCTCCATTGACTATGAATGGTGTTTTGGGTGGACTTGTGGCCATTACGGCCGGATGCGCCAACCTCTCTCCCGGATCGGCTATTATTGCTGGTGCTATTGCCGGAATCATAGTGGTCTACGCTACAGGAATGCTCGAAAAATTTGTCGATGATCCTGTAGGTGCCATCGCTGTTCACGGGGTGTGCGGTGCCTGGGGTACTCTTGCAGCAGGGCTGTTTGATGTTACAGGCGGACTGTGGGGGACGGGAGGATTTGACCCTTCAATTGTCGGCGTACAACTGATAGGAATTATCGCGGCTTTCGCCTGGACCTTTCCCGTAAGCTATACTCTGTTTAGCCTTATCAAGCGAACTGTGGGACTCAGAGTTAACGGTCAGCTCGAAGCCAAAGGACTTGATCTGCACGAACATGATAATCGTGCCTACCCTGAATTTGTAGGTGATGAATTCGTTCCGGGAGAAGTCTGATTTCTTACACACCAAAATATAAGGCTGACGGAAGCATTCTACGGGTACTCTCCGTCAGCCATCACAATGTTCAAACATCTAAACATATAAAGAAAATTATGAGTAATCATACGAATACCAAATCAATAAAATACTTTCTCGCATTTGCAGCATTGGCACTTTTTTTAACTCAGGTACAAACAGTTAAAGCACAGGACGTCAGCGCAGGTGTAGACCTTTACAGTACATATGTATGGCGTGGGGTAGCTTATTCCGGGCCTTCCATACAACCATATGTCGAAGTAGGATCGGGTGGGTTCGCCATCGGCGCCTGGGGCTCACAGGGTATTGACGCATCCGTCGCAGACGGGACTGTCGGTTTCCAGGAAATGGATCTTTATGCCGGATATAGTTTCGATTTCGGGCTTAGCCTGGGAGTTACGGATTATTATTATCCGGGAACAGCCTACTTTGAAGATGACAGTCACGCTTTTGAACTGAATGCCGGTTTTGAAGCAGGGGATTTATCCCTGTCGGGTAACTACATATTTGCAGGCGGCGGATCGGTTGGCGACGACATCTACTTTGAGTTAGGCTATTCTGTCGGAAAAGCGGATCTCTTCGTCGGAGGCGGTGACGGATGGCATACCACTGATACTGATTTCTCGATTGTCAACGTAGGCATCGCTACTACCAAGGATATTATCATAACCGAAAGTTTCACCGTTCCCCTCAGCGGAGCTGTGATATTAAATCCCGATACCGAACAGTTTTATGTTGTCGTAGGTTTATCTCTATAATATTTATTAAATTCCACCTATAACCGGGTGCAATGAAATATGAGGTTATCTATGCTTTAGTATTTTGTTCTGCCCTAAAGATCCGCCTGTATTAATCTCCGGAATATGCAGGCGGATTTTTTATTTGAGAATGGAACGCGGATGACACAGATTGAGCGGATTTACATTGATAAGTATTAAAGGATCTTTTATACGTCATTAATGATTCCTGGGCGCCTTACTCTTGCTCTCGCTATTCTCTGCCGTTTTTCTTTGCCGACCTTCGTGCTTCTTTGTGCAACTTCGTGTAACAACCAGTCAAACTACGAATCATGGCAAAACTGTTACACAGAGGTACACAAAGGGAACGCAAAGTTACACAAAGGGTTCGGTATCTTTTTATGTTCCATTGCACAAGTTCAGAAAAAGCCTGGTGCCTTGGGTGTCCCGCCTTCTTGCTTCTCGCTTTTTACGTCTTGCGTCTTTTACTTCTCAGGAATCAACAAAGCCTCTGAATAGAGATCATTATCAAAAAAATCCTGTGAAAATTTTTGGATCTCTTCCGGTTTAACGCGATCGATCTCTTCAATCAATTCGTCAATGGTTATAAAGCGATCATAATAAATTTCACTTTTGGCCAGTCGCGACATCCTGTTACTTGTGCTTTCGAGTGACAGGACCAGCTTACCCTTTAACTGTGCTTTGGCTTCGCTGAGCTCTTTAGCTGGTATTTCTTCTTCTTTCAACTTGTTCAACTCATTATGGATCAATTCCCTGACGTGCTGTACATAATCCAGATCCGTACCAACGTATATTCCAAATAAACCGGTATCCCTATACGACTGGTTGAACGTACTGATGGTATAGCAATAACCATATTTCTCCCTGATATTCTGGTGTAGCCTTGAACTCATTCCCCCGCCCAAAACCGTATTTGCCAATAAAAGGCTAAACTTGTCGTCGTGATCATAATCTAGTCCGCGACGGCCCAGAATCAGATGGGTTTGTTCTATCGCTTTCGTTAACTCAATTTTATCTGCTTCATAGTTAGTAATCGGCTGCTGATCACCAATCTCCTCTCCTGAGGTGAGGTCTCCGAAATATTTCGTCACAATTTCAACTACCTTGTCGTGATCGGCATTGCCGGCAACAGAAATCAACAGGTTCCGCGGATTGTACCGGTCACTCATATAATCATACAGATCCTGACGCTCAAAACCCGAGACTGTATCTTCATAGCCGATAACCGGCCGTCCCAGCGGATGTCCCTTAAAAACATGACCGCTGAATTCCTCGAAAAGATAATCGTCCGGACTATCCCGGTACATTTTCATCTCCTCAATAACAACCTTCTTCTCCTTGGTAATTTCCTCTTCCGGAAATGAGGGATGCAGTACCATATCCGAGAGAACATCAAGTGCCCGTTCAAGCTGTGTATTCAGGCACCTGGAATAATAGCAGGTGTATTCGGATGAGGTAAAGGCGTTGAGATAACCGCCCACTGATTCCATACTCATCGCAATATCATAAGAGGAGCGGCTTTCTGTTCCCTTAAACAGCATGTGCTCTAAAAAGTGGGTGATACCCGATTGCTTTGGAGTCTCATTACGGCTTCCGGTTTTTACCCAAATGCCAACAGAAACGCTTTTAACGCTTTCCACATGTTCAGTAACGATCTTTAATCCGTTATCGAGAACAGACTTGTGGACAAAATCGGTTTCGTCTTGCTTTGCGGTCATAATAAATATTCAAGATCTGATAAGAAACAAAAACGCCATTCTGAAAATCAGAACGGCGTATGATAATATGGGTGCTTAAAACGAAGTTCTTTTCAATTTAGTTTTGATCTCCGTCTTTCGGCAATAATGCTTTACGAGACAGGCGAAGTTTGCCGCCGTGCTCTACTTTAAGCAGCTTGACATCTATTTCATCACCCACCGCGAGAACATCACCTACATTACTGACATGCTCATGATTGATTTCTGAAACGTGAAGCAGGCCATCTTTACCGGGTACAATTTCAACAAAAGCGCCATAATCCTTGATCGCTTTTACCGTACCCTGATAGGTCGCTCCTTCTTCCAGGTGCCCTACAATACCTTTGATTCGCTTTCGGGCTTCTTCGGCTTTCGCAAGGTCATCGGCAGTAATGGTAATTTTGCCTTTACCCCGCTCCTCATCTTCTTCAACCCATATTTCAGTATCGGTCTCTTTTTGAAGCGTTTGAATAACTTTTCCGCCCGGTCCGATCACTGCGCCGATATCCTCAGCCTCAATTTCCATATTCAGGAACTGGGGTGCATATTCGGAGAGTTTTTCGCGGGGTTCGGAAATGGTTTCATCCATTTTGTCCAGAATATGAAGCCGGCCTGTATGCGCCTGCTCGAGAGCCTCTTCAAGTACTTCAAAGGAAATACCGCTGACTTTCATATCCATCTGGCAGGCAGTAATACCGTCCCGGGTTCCGGCTGTTTTGAAATCCATATCTCCCATAAAGTCTTCTTCGCCGCGGATATCGGAAAGAACCACATGATTGTTTTCGCCGACGATCATCCCCATTGCAATTCCGCCAACCGGTTTCTTAAGCGGCACACCGGCATCCATCAGTGCCATCGAACCTCCACAGACAGAAGCCATGGAAGAAGAACCGTTTGATTCTGTTATATCAGAAATTACGCGAATAACATAACCGAATTCATCAAAGTCGGGCATCAGCTTTTTGATTGCCCGTTCGGCCAGATGACCGTGGCCAATCTCGCGGCGTCCGGGACCCCGCATGAATCCGGCTTCTCCCACACTGTATGGCGGGAAGTTGTAATGCAGGTAAAACTGTTTATCGTCTTCAACAAGAAGGGTATCGACAGCCTGTGCATCTCTTTTGGTTCCAAGGGTTACAGATACGAGAGCCTGTGTTTCACCACGGGTAAAGATAGCAGATCCGTGGGTACGCGCCAGGTAACCGACCTGTGTCCATATATCGCGGATATCGTCCGGGGAACGCCCGTCAATGCGGCGTTTCTTCTCCAGAATTAAATTGCGAAGCTCGTTTTTTTCGATCTTGCTGAGAAGACCTTTTATCGTCTCCTCTTCCTCGGCATACTCTTCGATTTCAGTCAGCATTTCAACCACTGAATCTTTTGCTTCACGAAGCTGATCACCGTATTCTTCTTTGCCAAGTCCGGTAGTAACAACTTCTCTTATTTTCATTTCACCCGTTTCATAGACTTTTTTCTTTAGATCTTCATCAACAGGCTCGGGCACGAATTCCCGTTTGGGTTTTCCAAATTCTTCACGCAGTTCTTCCTGGAAGGCACATAGCTTTTTAATCGCTTCATGAGCTGCTTTAATGGCGTCGAGCATCTCCTTTTCCGAGATCTCTTCCATCTCGCCTTCCATCATGATAACACTTTCGGCAGTACCGCCGATTATCATATCAATATCGCTGTGCTCCATCTCATTGAGAGTGGGATTAATAACAAATTCTCCTTCAACACGTCCAACCCGGACTTCAGCGATAGGTCCTGCAAACGGAATATCGGAAATATGAAGAGCGGCTGAAGCACCTACGCCACCCAGCACATCACCGTCGTTTTGTCCGTCGGACGAAAGAACGGAACAAATAATTTGAGTATCACACAGATAGCCATCCGGAAATAACGGACGCAAACTTCGGTCGATCAGCCGGCTGGATAAAATTTCCTTTTCATTCGGACGACCTTCCCGTTTTATAAATCCACCGGGAAACTTACCTCCCGCAGAAAAGCTTTCACGCAGATCAACAGTCAGCGGGAAAAAACTCTGTCCCGGTTTAGCTTCTTTTGCGCTAACAGCCGTGCATAACACCATAGTATCGCCCATGCGAACCACCACTGCACCGTCGGCCTGTTTTGCAATACGGCCTGTTTCAATTGACAATTCCTTCCCTGGTGCAAATTCTATGCTTTTAAAAACTTCTTTCATTTTTTTACCAATAATTCTATTCGTGTTTTTACTAATCTGTATCTATCTAATAAGTAGAGGATTATAAAAGTTTTACCCTCTTTCTACAACTTGTGATAAGGAAAAGATTTGAAGTAAAATCCTCATCATAATGAAAACAGAAACAACAGTTAAAAAGACACGTCAATAAACGTGCCTGAATGCTACTTCCTGATTCCTAAATCGCCGATAAGTTCTCTGTATTTTTCAATATCGTTGTCACGGAGATAATTCAGAAGTCTTCTTCGCTTACCGACAAGTTTCAACAATCCGCGCCGGGAAGAGTGATCCTGGGCATGATCCCGTAAGTGTTCGGTTACATCATTAATCCGCTCTGTCAGAATAGCGATCTGAGCTTCAGTACTGCCGGTGTTCTCTTCTGATCCACCGTACTTTTTTACAATTTCGTTTTTTTGTTCTTTGGTTATCGACATGTGTTAAATAATATTCTTATTTGCTTTACTTCAATACTATAATATATAGCTGATTACAGCCTGCAAAGATAAGCTATACTCGTATTGTTTGCAATAATTTTAATCATTCCCAAGTAATTCTTTTGCTTTTACTTCATCTTCTTTTAGCTGTTTTTTCAAATCCTCAATACCACTGAATTTTATTTCATCCCGGATACGGTGATAAAATCTAACCTGCACTTCCATCCCGTATATATCCCGTGAAAAGTTAAAAATATGCACCTCCAGTGTCTTTATCTCACCGTCAAACGTCGGACGCTCCCCGATATTCATCATACCGTCATACCAATCATGCTGAATCCGCATCTTAACAGCATAGACACCGTCTTTAGGTATAATTTTTTTGGAATGCTCCGGTTTGATATTAGCAGTAGGATATCCAATCTTCTTCCCTCTTTTGTCACCATGTACCACTGTCCCGTTTAATCGGTAGGGGCGCTGAAGAAATTCGGCGGCCTGTTCTACGTTTCCCTCTTCACTTATGGACCTTCGTATTGCCGTACTGCTTACGGTTTTCTCACCGATCTCACGCTTTGAGACAACATATGAATCGAATCCCAGTTCGTTGCCGAGACGTTCAATCGTTTCTATGGTTCCCTCCCTGTTTCTGCCAAAATGATGATCATAACCTATAACAAATTCACTCACTCCAATTTTCTTATAAATAATATCCCGGATAAACTCTTCAGAACTCAATAGCGAAAAATCACGATCAAAAGGAATGACGAGCAGGATGTCTATACCGAGTTCCTCAAGTATTTCGCTTCGCTCCTGCAGTGTGGTCAACAGTTTAATACCCGCTTCGCCGGGACTGATTATATCCCGTGGATGCGGATCAAAAGTAACTACGATACTTCTGGAATTGCGTTCACGGGCTTCCTCTGCAACCCTGTCGATAATTGCCCGGTGCCCCGCATGTACTCCGTCAAAGGTACCAACCGTGAGTACAGTGTTTGGATCCCTTTTGATATTCTTTAATAAAACAAGTTCAGCCATCGCTAAATATCGTTTTAAGTTGTTCTATCGTTATAGCATCCTCGGTTCTGAACTCTCCGATTGCAGTGCGGTGTAAGCTGGTAAGGTGTCCCGCTGTATTTAATTCCCGGGCCAGATCATGAGCAATTGATCGAATATAAGTACCTTTGCTGCAGTCTACATATAACTTTAATCGCGGCAGGTTACATTCCAGTATCCGGATTTCGTGAATAATTACCTGTCTTGGTTTCCGTTTCACCTCTTCGCCACGGCGGGCCAGTTTGTAAAGCGGTTCTCCCTCATGCTTCAGCGCGGAATACATCGGGGGTATCTGTATAATCTGCCCGCTGAACTTTTCTTCAAGAACTTCTTTGATCATTTCTCTTGATAAATGATCTACAGGTTTTTGATCTGTTACATCCGTTTCTGCATCGTAGCTTGCAGTTGCTGCACCGAAAAGTATTTCACCGATATATTTTTTTGATGCCTCCTGGAACTGAGAAATGCTTTTGGTCCCTTTCCCACAGCATAATATGAGGAGTCCCTCCGCCATAGGATCCAGCGTACCGGCGTGCCCTATTTTTCTAAGATCGATGCACTTCCGGAGAAATTTAACAACCTCGAAGCTCGTCCATCCCTTCGGTTTATTGACCAGAAATGCAGCACCTTTTGAATACGAAAAATCTGGCGCGGGTAAATTAGACGCTGAAAAGACAGGCAGTTTTGCTAAAGGAATGGCTTTGGCCATGTAGAAACCGATTTATTCTTCTTCGCCCGAATTTTTATTACGCTGCTCACGTTCTTTACGAATCTTGTCAAACAGGTTTTCCATGCGGTTTACATATTCCGCTGTCTGATCATTGATAAAGTGCAGCTCGGGAATCTTTCGCACCTGGTGGCGAATTTTGGAGGCGAGCTCCTTTCTTATATTCACCTTGTTCTCTTCCAGGTAGGCAAAAATGGCATCCTCGTCTTTGCCGGGTGCAAAAACGCTTATAAACACTTTTGCAATCAACAGATCCTGAGTCACATTCACTTTAGTAACCGTAATGAATGAACCGCTTCGCTGATAACTTTTTTGGATGATCTTACCCAAATCGCGCTGAATAACAGCACCCAATCGTTCTGTTCGAATACTCATAATGAAAAGAAATGGTTAAAGCTTGGACGTTGCCCGGCTAGCTCTTGCTTTTGATATCCTCGAGCTTGCGTTTCTCTTCTACAATTTCATAATTCTCGATAACGTCTCCTACTTTGATGTCATTATAATTTACAATGCTGAGACCACATTCATAGCCGGATTGTACTTCTTTGACATCATCTTTAAAGCGTTTGAGTGAATCTATTTCACCTTCATAGATTACTACTCCGTCCCGGACTACCCTTATCGGATTATTCCGCTTGATCTTACCGTCCGTTACATAGCAGCCTGCGATGGTACCTACTTTGGAGACTTTGAATACCTCCCGGACTTCAGCATTTCCTGAAAGTTTTTCACTAATTTCAGGCGACAACATACCCTCCATAGCGTCTTTTACTTCATCGACGGCATCATAGATCACACTGAAGAGTCGTACGTCAATTTCCTCTTCCTCGGCAACCTGGCGCGCATTTGAAGTCGGTCGTACCTGAAAGCCGATAATAATGGCATCCGAAGCCGAAGCAAGCAGAACATCCGATTCGGTAATCGCGCCCGCGCCGGTGTGAATAACATTAACCGAGACTTCCTCATTGCTCAATTTCTGCAAAGCACCCGAGAGAGCTTCGATAGATCCGTCAACATCGGCTTTGATAATAAGATTGAGATCAGACACTTCACCAAGTGCCAATCGTCTTGACAGATCATCAAGTGTTAAGTGTTTTGTCTTGCGCATCTGTTGCTCGCGACGTATTTGCTGTCGCTGATTGGCAACATCCTTGGCCGCTTTTTCATTTTCGGTCACAACCAGTTTATCACCGGCCTGTGGGATGTCGTCAAAACCCATCAGCTGAACCGGTTCTGAAGGCCCGGCTGCGTTTACGCGCTTGCCGAGCTCATTTTCCATAGCCCTTACACGCCCAAAGCATGGTCCTGCGACAAATGGATCCCCAACCTTTAAGGTTCCGTTTTGGACAAGAACATTGGCGACAACACCCTTGCCTTTATCGACACGAGCTTCCAGCACAACCCCATCGGCCCGCCGGTCGGGATTAGCTTTTAATTCCATCAGCTCAGCTTCAATCAGGACTTTTTCGAGCAGGTCTTCAATGCCCTCGCCTGTCATAGCCGATACTTCGGCAGCCTGATTCGTTCCGCCGTATTCCTCGACGATAACATCATGCTCTGCCAATTGCTGTTTAATTTTATCGGGATTCGCACCTTCTTTATCCATTTTGTTTATAGCGACAATAATGGATACACCCGCTGCCTTGGCGTGATTAATAGCTTCAATCGTCTGCGGCATCACCGCATCGTCGGCAGCTACAACCAGGATAACAATATCGGTGGCCTGTGCTCCACGCGAACGCATGGCGGTAAAGGCCTCGTGTCCCGGGGTATCTAAAAAGGTTATGGGACGCCCGGCTTCTGTTTCAACTTCATATGCACCCACATGCTGGGTAATGCCACCGGCCTCGCCTTCCGCTACGTGTGATTTTCTTATGTAATCGAGCAGAGAAGTTTTACCGTGATCGACATGGCCCATAACCGTAATAATCGGAGCACGCGGTTGCAGATCTTCCGGATCGTCCTCTTCAAGTTCTATCTCTTCTATAGCTTCATCGGCATCAACGAATTCAACTTCACGTCCATATTCCTCGGCAACCAATTCAATCGTATTGGCATCCAGCCGCTGGTTGATGGAAACCATCATGCCCAGATCCATACATGTGGTTATCACTTCGTTGGCTTTCACATCGAGCAGATCCGCAAGATCACTGACCGTAATAAATTCGGTGGTTTCTAAAATTTCTTCTTCAAGCTCTTCCAGTTCCGCCTGCAACTGTTCTTCTTCCTCACGCTCTTCACGGCGCTGTTTACGGCGTTTTTGACGACGACTGCCGACTGTTTCGGCAGACTTCATCTGCTGCATTGTTTCCTTCAGCTTCTGTTCTACATCCTCTTCATCGACACGGCTGCCCCGGCGCTTGCGCTTTTTCTTCTTGCTTTTCTTTTCTTTCTTATCGCTTTTCTTACCTTTGGATTTTTTATCCTCATCCTCTTTGCGATCTTTTTTGCGCTTACGCTTTTTCCGGCGTTTCGGCTTATTTTCATCAATTCTTACCTTGCCGACTACCTTCGTTCCTTTCAGACGACCCGCTGTTCCGCGGATAACCCCCTTCTCTGTTTCTTCTTCATCTTCGTCATCTTCATATTCCTCTATCTCTTCATCATCCTCAGCATAGTAATCTTCATCGTCTTCCTCATATTCGTCCTCTTCGTCCTCATCAACAGCAGTTTCGGCTTCGTCCTCGTCCGTTTCCTCTTCGTCCACTTCCTCTTCGACAGTTTCTACTTCTTCATCTTCCGGTTCTTCAACAGGTTCTTCCTCTTCATCTGCAACTTCCTGTTCTTCCGGAGCCTCTGCTTCTGTTTTCTCATTATCATCTTCCTCCTCAACTGCGACAACCTCCGCAGTATCACCGGAATCGTCTTTTGCTTCAATTTTTTCCTCCTGAGATTTATCTTCTGCATCATCCTCAGTTTCTGCTTCAACTTCTGTAATCTCTTCGGTTTCTTCTTCAGCCGGCACTTCATCTTCGACCGGTGCTTCAACTTTTTCCTCAGGCTCTTCCTGTTCCTGCGGTTTCAGTCCTTCTATTTCTTCCTCATCCTGATCTTCTTCCACCTGTGGATCAAGCGGAAGGTCATCTTCAAGAGGTTCCAGGTAATCTTCAACAGATACACTTTCGTTTCGGCTGGCCCGGATCTGGCTGCGGCGATTCTCATACTGCTCCTTCGCCTTTTCGTGCTCCTGACTTTTAACTTTATCCACACCATATACCTCTTCCAGCGCCTCGTACATCTCGGACGTGATCTTGGTATTTGGTTTATTGGCGATCTCAAAGCCTTCGTCCGACAATGAATCTACAATAGATGTTGTAGAAACATTAAATTCGGATGCAACTTTAAACAATCGTTTTGGCTTAAACATATATATCTGTTTCTGAAAAATGCTATCTTTATTAATCTAATGTATAAGGTAAAACAGGAATTTGGCAAATGTAAGTATTTTTACCCTTCTTCCTCGTCTTCAAATTCATAGGCAATTATATCAATAATCCGCTCTGCTTCTTTCTGATCAATTTTACCATCAGTCCGCCGTACTATCTCGTCTTCATCCAGTTCGAGTACCGCCCGTGCAGTATCGCAACCGATTTCATGCAGCTGGGCAATAATCTCCGGACCGAAATCAATTTCGAATTCCTTCAGGTCGATATCATCTTCCTCTTCGACCTCGCGATAAACATCGATTTCGCAGTCTGTGAGCTTGGAAGCCAGTCTTATATTGACTCCGCCCTTGCCGATAGCTTTTGAAACTTCATCGGCGGGCACCAATACTTTTGCGTGTTTCTTATCTTCACTCAGCTCAACGCTCAACACTTTTGCCGGCTGCAGAGCACGTTTGATAAACTCGTGTTTATCATCGGTGTAATTAATAACATCAATATTTTCGTTCTGCAATTCGCGCACTATCGCATGAATACGGATTCCCTTCATACCCACACATGCACCGACAGGATCAACCCGTTCATCGTGCGAACGCACAGCAACCTTGGAGCGGTCACCGGGATCCCGCGCAATCTCAACAAGATCGATTATTCCGTCGAATACTTCAGGAATTTCATTTTCAAACAGGCGTTCCAGGAACAGCGGTGAAGTCCTGGATATTATAACAGAAGGATTCCCATTATATCGCTTAACTTCAATGACTACTGCACGAATCGTATCTCCCTTCCGGTAACGATCTTTATAGATCTGTTCATTTTTCGGGAGTACCAGCTCAACTCCATTATGATTTACCAGGATATCCCGGTTTCGCACCTGGTAAACATCCCCAAGTACAATTTCACCGACACGGTCGGAATATTCCTCAAAAATGTTATCCTTTTCAATTTCACGAATACGCTGTGCCAGCTGCTGTCGCGCCATCATTACCGCACGGCGGCCGAAATCCTGAATTGATAATTCCTGTGCAAACTCATCGTAAAGTTCCAGATCAGGATCGTGTTCTTTTGCTTCGTCAATTGTTATTTCATTTACCTCGTCTGTCAGTTCTTCTTTGGGTACAACTTCACGGATATGTAATATTTGAATTTCACCGCGATCAGCATTTAATATGACCTCAAATGCATCGTCCGACCCGTATTTTTTCCGGATCATTGTACGAAAAACATCCTCCAGAATAGATAAAAGTAAATCTTTATCTATCTCTTTATCTTTTGCAATTTCTGCAAAAGACTGAATAATTTGTTTTGAAATATCGTTTGACATCAGTAGACCTCTGTCTGCTTTAAATTACTTGAGCGATGGTATAATTTTAGTTTCCACAACATCATCGAAATTGATAACATCTTCTGATCCGTCTTCCTGTTCGATGACTACCTTATCGTCAGAGACATTTTTCAGTGTCCCTTCTGTCTTCAGGTATTTGTCGTCTCGTTTGTATTTTACCTTTGTCTTTCGACCTTCATTTTTAGCGTACTGCCGTTTATCAACCAGAGGCCTGCTAAGACCCGGCGATGAAACATTCAACCTGTAACTACCGGAAAAAACATCATGTGCGTCCATCAAAAAACCCAGTTCATTACTTATCTCTGCACATTCGTCCATATTGACGCCACGTTCTTCTCCATCAACATAAATCCATATTTCCGGGTTTCTGTTGCCTTTTATTTCTACACCAACAAGAAAAAAATCAGTTGGTGAAATAACCGATTCAGCAAACTCAGAAATCTTATTTTCAATACTGTTTGGCACTGGTTTCTCAAATTTTAGGTACAAAAAAAAGTGAGGACCTTGCGGTGCTCACTTTGAAGCAATCAAAGATATCGTAAATCCGCTTAAAAAACAACTGCAGATAAGACCTTATTCAGTTGATTCCCCTGTAATTGCGGCCCTTTAACTTACTTTCTGTGAAACCACTTCTTTTAACTCTTTGTTAGTTTTAACGCATTTGCACCGGTGGAAATTATGCACTTATTTTAACCGACTTCTGTTTTATATTGTGACATTATCAATTATCGGCTCTTTGTGGAAGAAGATAAAACGGGCAAATTATTGTAATTAGCTTTCCAATACGTTCAGTTAGCTTTCACGGTACAATTTTAATAAAATAAAGCATTAATTCCGGCATTGGACCTGTAATGTCAAACTATATAAACCAATGAGACTAGTTTTGAAATTTTTTTCAATCATAGTACTGGGAATACTGGTCAGCATGTGCTCTCAGGAAGAGAAGGATTCAAACACAAAAAACAGCAACGACCGAAGCATAAACCTGGAATACAGCAGACAAATTACATTTACTGATGCGGAAGGGGATTCTATTACAACTATAAAGGCTGCTGTGGCTGACGATCAGGAGGAACGTAATGAAGGATTGATGAATGTCAGCAATCTGCCGCCGGACGCGGGCATGTTTTTTATTTTTGAGAACGAAGAACCCCGCAGCTTCTGGATGGCCAACACGCCCCTGTCACTGGACATCATGTTTGTAAATAATGAGTATGAAATTGTGCGTATCCATCAAAATACCGAAGCCTTTTCGGAAAAAAATCTTTCTTCAGGAAAACCTGTGCGATATGTGGTCGAAACCAACGGCGGATTCAGCGTATCGCACGATATTCGGGAAGGAATACGGATTGCGGTATCTGAGTTGGAGTGATGGAAATAGAACACGGATGACACGGATTGGGCGGATAGTTATAAGGGACTGAGTTTTGATTTACTGAGGGGTTGAGGGTAATAGCAAGAAGGAGAACCCGCTCATTGCTCACTTCTGTCCTGTCCTGATATAGGTTGACCGTTTTTTGAGTGTACAAATATATAAAATTA
>CAZPWQ010000065.1:0-18786 GCA_964590495.1 uncultured Balneolaceae bacterium | reverse complement strand
ATATCTCACCGGTGTGAAATTATCCACCTCGCGCACCAACCTGTGCCTGTACCCTCCAACGATTCAAAGGCCGGATCTTTTTCTGCCAACGAATTACCTAACTTTTACAATGATGACACGGTCATGGGAGTGAAGTGAGCTGGCTACCTTTTTCTTTGCCATATATTTTTCCATTCGTCAAGAACTTCAAAAATATCTACATTTAGAATAAGAAAGAATTATAGTCAGGCAAGTCAGTCACTGACTAAAATTTGAACCAATTCACACAAATGATGATTGAATTTTTACAGCAACCATGGCCCTGGTATGTGGCCGGTCCGCTAATCGGTTTAATAGTACCCATCCTATTGTTGTCCGGGAGTAAAATATTTGGTGTTTCTTCCAATTTGCGTCACGTTTGCGCTGTCTGTATGCCCGGTGATATCGAATTCTTTAAATACGACTGGAGAAAAGCCGGCTTGTGGAACCTGGTTTTTATAGCAGGTGCGGTCGCCGGAGGTTTTCTCGGAGGATGGCTTTTGCAAAACCCGGAGCCGATTGATCTCTCTCAACAGACTATTGCCGAATTACAGGCTTTGGGAATATCCGACTTTAACGGAATGATGCCCGCTGATCTCTTTAGCTGGGAAAGTCTGGCAACTTTGCAGGGTATGATAGTTCTTGTTATCGGCGGATTCCTGGTCGGTTTTGGTGCCCGTTATGCCGGCGGATGTACTTCAGGGCATGCAATAAGCGGACTTGCCGATCTGCAAATTGCCTCTTTGATTGCGGTAACCGGTTTTTTTATTGGCGGACTGATCATCACACATTTTGTCTATCCAATTTTATTATAACCCGGAACTGAAAGACTATGAGTAAATATCTTACATATTTAACAGCAGGATTATTCTTCGGTTTTGTGCTTATTAAATCGGAAGTGGTATCCTGGTTCCGGATACAGGAAATGTTTCGCTTTGATTCATTCCACATGTACGGCATTATCGGGATGGCTGTCGTTGTCGCGATGATATCCATACAAATAATCAAGAAGTTTAAGATGAAAGACAGGGAAGGGAATACGGTCACCATCTCGCCTAAAGATCCGAAGCAGATAACAAGATATCTGGCTGGCGGTATACTTTTTGGATTCGGCTGGGCGTTGACAGGAGCCTGTCCCGGCCCTTTGTTTACGCTGGCAGGCGCAGGATATGGAATAATTCTGGTGCCTATTGTGAGCGCTATATTCGGCACGTGGGTATATGGGGCAATACGTCCTAAACTACCGCATTGAAAATTATAGACGCTTTTAATATTAAAAAATGGAGTTCGTATAGCTGTTGCAATACGATTTATGAATTTAACAACTGCTTAAATTAAGCTCATGTATTTCAAACAGGTATTCGATAAAAAGCTGGCTCAATATTCTTATATGATCGGCTGTCAGGCTACGGGCGAAGCAATAATAATTGATCCCCTGCGGGATATTGATCAGTACTACGCTTTGGCAATAGAGGAAAACCTGAAAATTACAGCCGCTGCCGATACTCATATTCATGCCGATTATGTATCCGGACTTCGGGAATTTGCCGAACGAGGCGTAAAAGTATACGCCTCGGATGAAGGTGATAAAAACTGGAAATATGAATGGCTTGCAGACAGCAAGTATGATTACCAGCTTATTACCGGCGGGGATACCTTCCACATTGGGAATATTAAGCTGGATGTGGTATTTACTCCCGGACATACGCCCGAGTCGTTAAGTTTTATGGTGACCGATGGTGCAACAACCGGTCAGCCGATGGGGGTGCTGACCGGGGACTTCGTATTCGTCGGTGATATAGGTCGCCCGGATCTGCTTGAAACGTCAGCAGGTCAAAAGGGAGCGATGAAACCGGCCGCCAAAACGCTCTACAAATCGGTTGAGGAGTTCAAACATCTGCCTGAGTATCTGCAGGTATGGCCGGCGCATGGAGCCGGCAGCGCCTGCGGCAAAGCGTTGGGAGCAGTGCCGGATTCGACAGTCGGCTATGAACTGCGTTTCAGCCCGGCTTTTAACGCATCCTCCAGTGAAAAAGAATTTGTTGATTTTATTCTGGAGGGACAGCCCGAACCGCCACTTTATTTCAGCCGCATGAAGAAAGTGAATAAGGAAGGTCCGGCTGTATTGGGGACGATACCAAACCCCCAAAGGATGTCTGTTGATGAGATGCTCAATTCGGTTGGATTGATAATCGATACCCGTGAAAGACATGAATTCATGGATGGGCATTTGAAAGGGTCATTGCTGGCAACGTATGACAAAAACTTTAACACTATTGCCGGTTCGTATGCCGGCGATGCGGGACAGGATATTTACCTGATTATTGAAGTAGAACAGCTGGAGCAGGCTGTCAGAGATCTAATTCGGGTAGGGCTTGATAACATAAAAGGATATGTGTTGCCTGCTGATTTATCTTCCTGGAATGGAGATCTGGAAGAGATAAAAGCTATTAGCTTCGATGAGATGAACAGGCTGCGGGTGGATAAAAATGTGCAGGTGCTGGATGTGCGAAGGGCAACCGAATATGCAGAAGGACATCTGCCGGGATCGATCAATATAGCGCATACGCGACTGGCCGGTGAACTTGGGGATTTGCCTCGTGACAAACAGCTGCTGGTCCATTGCAGTACCGGGATCCGGGCCTCCTATGCCAGCGGTCTTTTGGCAAAAGAAGGGTTTGACGTGCAGTGGGTAGATGATGAATTTAAAAACTGGAAAGAAAAGTATGGCAGTTCCGCTGAAAAAAATTCCTGATCAATATCATATGGAGGATAAGCGCGGCCATCGCAACTATCCATTCAGCAATATATACCATTAATGATTTTATCGTGGATTGGAGCACTTTTGGTTGGGATTTCACTGGGTTTGCTTGGCTCAGGGGGATCGATACTGACGGTTCCGGTACTGATATATCTGGCCGGTGAGCAGGAAAAAGTGGCAATCGCCGAGTCGCTGGGTATTGTCGGAGCCATCAGCCTTGCCGGTTTTATTCCGTATGCTCTGAAGAAACAGGTTCACTGGCGCAGTGTCATTCTCTTCGGATTGCCGGGTATGGCCGGTACTTATGGCGGAGCTATGATTGCAGGATTTGTATCCGGGACATTTCAGCTGTTGTTATTTGCCGTTGTTATGATAGTAGCTGCGACATTGATGTTTCTGGATAAAACGAAGAATATCAGTCCGAACGACAAGAACAAAATATCCCATACCTGGTGGAAGATCGTTTTGGAAGGATTGGCGGTAGGAATTTTGACAGGCCTTGTCGGAGTCGGCGGCGGTTTTCTGATCGTTCCGGCACTTGTTCTGCTTGGAGGGCTGCCCATGAGTTTTGCCGTTGGAACGAGTCTCATTATTATCGCCCTCAAAAGCTTCAGCGGGTTTTTTAAGTATATGGATGTACTTGCCAATTTAAATCTGTCAATGAATTGGGAGCTTATTTTCATCTTTAGTCTCATCGGAGCGGCAGGAAGTCTGGTCGGTAAAACAGTGGGGACTAAAATATCGAATGAAGTTCTGAAGAAAGGTTTTGCTTTGTTTTTAGTAGTTATGGGCGGATATATTTTCTATATGAATATCTGAGCAGATTTTTATAAATAGGATATGACTGGACATTAAGTTAAATATGGAGACAAACCTTATATAGAAAAGGAGCGGCCAAAAGAAGCCGCTCTCTGTATTTTTAACTATTGATATGCATTAGCTTGTCGGTTTCTTAACCGTAAGAACTCCCTTCATCCCCGCTCCATAGTGGCCGGGGAAAGAGCAGATATATTCATAATTGCCGGTTTCTTCCGGAACGGTAAAGGTTACTTCCACCGTTTCACCGCCGCCGGCAAGACCGGTAGCGGCAACAATGTCATCTTTATAATCCGGCGCCAGATAATCATTGTCCCGGGCACGGGCAGATGCATTGGCAAAAGCACCGACATCTGCATCTTTATCCAGTACCACTACATTGTGAGCCATGGCTTGTTTGGGAATATTACTTTTGGTGGTCAGTTTTATCGTAATTTCTTCACCGGGGGCTGCTTCAATGGAAGTTACGTCAAACTTCATATTGTCGGTTCCGATAATTTCAATTGTTCTGATGTCATCGCCCTTTACCATTGCGGATGAAATTTCAGCACTAGTAAACAAAAGTAAAAGCATCAGGGTTATTTTGGTCAGTGTTTTCATAATAAAGGTTCTTTTTAGGATTTATTGGTATTGTTGGTTTTAAAAAATGTTGTGGTTTTGTGTTCAATAGTTTTCGTGCTTCCCGATAATCCGTAAACAGTGACAGCTGATACCCATATTATAATTCCAGTGTATCCCATAGGCACGTGGGAATCTAAAAACACAGTACCGGAAATTTTCAGGAGTTACTTGTTGCGTGGTCCGGCTTTCAAAGTTCCGGTGGCACCTTTTTCAGCATCGGCGAATTCGTGATCGATCAGGATATATATACCTTCTTCAGGAACAATAAAATCCATGGTGACTGAACTGGAAGCTCCAAGAAGCACCGTCTGCATTCCGCGCATTTCGTTGTAGGGGTGGCCTTCAATCCATACCTGGTCAAAAATAGCTCCGATCACATGAAAGCTGGAGGTTCCGCTGGGGCCGTTGTTTGAAACGTGAAGACGTATACGCTCACCGGCATTGGCTTCCAGAGGCTGATCATGCAGAATTGTCTGATGACCGTTAAATACTACGTGCGATGGGTTCACATTTTGAGCAGCTTCAAAGTCATATTGATACAGTTCGCCGGTTCCTTTTTTCAGGTAGTATTCCGACTGCACGATGACAAATTCTCTATCAATATCCTGATTTGAGGGATAACCGTCTTTTGGTGAAACAACTACAACACCATTTTGCCCCATCGCGGTATGCATTAGTACGCTTGGCGTTCCACAATGGTAGATATAGGAGCCGGGATAGTTGGCAACCCAGTCAAACCTGATGGATTCACCCGGCGAAATAGTTCTCCATTTATCATCTTTTGCCACCGTTCCCGCATGAAAGTCCATCGAGTGAGGCATAGGCATCGATGCCGCAGTTGCTTTCATGAAGTTATTTTGGGCAACCTGCTGCATAAAAGGTGCTCCTTCTTTGGTCGGTTGGGTAATGGTAACTTCCTCATCCGAACGGTTTTTCATGACGAAGGTGATGCGATCCCCTTCCTTTACATGAAGTACCGGTCCGGGCACCGCACCTCCGAAGGTCCAGGCCTGATAGCTTACACCATCAGCAACTTCAATTTCCTGCACAATGATATCGATGCGGACTTTGTGATGCTTATTTCCTTCATAATCCAACGGTTTGAGATTTGGCAACATCGTTACGTACTCACCCACAACAGGTGGTCCGCTGTAATCTTCGGTAAATACTTCAGCTTCCGGCATCCCGAACAGCATTCCGTCCATCTGGTATTCTTCCGTTTGGCTATAGGCCGGATTTGTAAGGCCTGCAAAAAGGAATCCTAATAAAAGAGTATAGGTGAATTTTGAGAATTTCATGGTATTGGATTTATATGATTTAAGACGTCGAGGTCTTAATTAATCGCTTACAATCTTATAGTGGCAAAGTACGTGCCGGTCTTTATCGGAAATGAATTTTATTATAGTAAATGCCCCTGAGAGATTCTAAAGCAGAAGAAGAATTGTTTATTTTTTAAAATAATTTTATCTGTTGCAGTCGTGCAATTATGCAAAATATCCTTCTTGCATAATTGCAAACAATTTAGCCCCGGTTTCACTGGACTAAATTTCAGGTTGTTTAGGTGGAAGTTAAACTTATGTATAATGTTTTGCGTTTATAAAAGTGAAAAGTAATGTAGTCGGAAATGTAGTCAGATTAGTATTCATGCAACTTACTATTTTAGTAAAACCTGGATCTGTCATTTGAGGACGCGATCAGAAAAGTAACAGAAGCACTAAAGAAGAGGGTTTCGGAATTCTGACTGAAATCGATTAAGGCAAGCTCAAAAAACTTAATGCCGACTTCCGGAATTACTGCATCAAAAGCCGCCCGTAAATTTTCCAAACCATATAGAGGAAAAGTTATGGATTCAACAAAATATGTTTACAATTTCGGTGAAGGTAAAGGTGAAGGCGATCGTTCAATGAAGAATTTATTGGGTGGCAAGGGGGCGAACCTTGCTGAAATGAGCAGCATTGGTTTACCCATTCCCCCGGGCTTCACCATATCGGCAGAAGTATGTGACTATTACAACAAGCATAATGAAACCTGGCCGGTAGGGTTGGAAGAACAGGTTCAGGCGAGTATTCATTATATCGAAGATCTGATGGATCTTGAATTCGTTAAAACATCGAACCCTCTTCTGGTTTCTGTTCGTTCCGGTGCTGCCATCTCTATGCCCGGAATGATGGACACCGTTTTAAACTTGGGCCTCAATGATCAGTCTGTTCAGGGTTTGGCTGATAAGACCGGCAATGAACGTTTCGCCTATGATTGTTACCGCCGGTTTATAGATATGTTCGGCGGTGTCGTAATGGGTATTGCCCACGAAAGATTTGAAGAAGCGCTCCAAAGACAAAAAGATGATAAGAGGGTGGAACTGGATACGGAACTGGAAGTGCGCGATTTAAAAGAACTTGTCGACCGCTACAAAGCCGTATACAGGAAAAATACAGGTGATATGTTCCCCCAGAGCCCCAACGAGCAGCTTCATTTTGCTATCAATGCCGTTTTCGGATCCTGGAACAGCAAGCGCGCGGTCAAATATCGAAAGATCAATAAAATAACCGGGCTGCCCGGCACAGCTGTAAATGTTCAGGCGATGGTATATGGCAATATGGGTGATGATTGTGCTACCGGAGTATGTTTTACACGAAATCCATCTGACGGCACGAATGATTTGTATGGTGAGTTCCTGGTGAATGCACAGGGAGAGGATGTCGTAGCGGGTATCCGCACACCGCGGGATATAAACGAGTTGAAAGAGGTGATGTCGTCCACCTATGATGAGCTTTTGCAGATTACGCGTAAACTTGAGAAGCATTATCAGGATATGCAGGATATTGAATTTACCGTACAGCAGGGTGAGCTTTTTATCCTGCAGACCCGTACCGGGAAACGTACCGGTGTGGCTGCTGTCAAAATTGCTATTGATATGGTGGAAGAAGGTATCCTTGGCAAGGATAAAGCTGTACTTAACCTGGTACAGCCGAATCACCTGGATCAACTTCTGCATCCACAGTTGAGCGAAGAAGATATCAACGAAGACGATATTATAGGTAAGGGACTTCCGGCCTCACCTGGAGCTGCAGTAGGAAGGGTAGTATTTGATTCAGATACAGCCGAAGAGGAGCATGAGAAAGGTGAGTCGGTTATTCTGGTGCGCATTGAAACGAGTCCCGAAGATGTAGGCGGTATGTCGGCAGCTAAAGGTATTCTTACTTCCCGCGGAGGGATGACCAGTCATGCAGCTGTAGTTGCCCGCGGCTGGGGAAAGCCATGTGTAGCGGGTTGTGGGGATATCATCATTGATTATGATAATCAGTCGTTCACCAATGGAAATGTTACTATTCATGCCGGTGACTGGATATCCATCGACGGTGCCCACGGAACGGTGATCAAAGGGAAAAAAGAAGTCGAGGCCCCGAAGTTCGGAGAAAATTTCAAGATTTTTATGCGGTGGGTGGATGAATTTCGTGATATGGAGGTTCGTACCAATGCCGATACGCCGGATGACGCTGCCAGGGCGCGTGAGTACGGGGCCCAGGGGATTGGCCTTGCCCGTACGGAACATATGTTTTTCGGGGAAGAACGAATCAAGGCAATGAGGAGCATGATAATTTCAGAGTCTGAAGGTGAGCGTCGTGCCGCTCTTGCCAACCTGCTGCCGTACCAGCGAAAGGATTTTGTCGATATTTTCGAAGCGATGGAGGGACTTCCGGTAACCGTGAGGCTGCTGGATCCGCCGCTTCATGAATTCCTGCCCGATGAAGATGAGGAAATAGAAGCGCTGGCTGAGGAGCTGGATAATAAAAAAGAAGAATTGAAACGAAAGATACGATTGCTGAGCGAGTTTAACCCGATGCTGGGTCACCGTGGCTGTCGCCTCGGTATCACCTATCCGGAGATTACGGAAATGCAGGCCAGGGCTATTCTTGAGGCTGCTGTAATCGTAAAGGAAAAGGGACTGGTGGTGCTTCCGGAAATAATGATTCCGCTGGTAGGGACGGCGGAGGAGTTTATCCACGAGCGGCATGTGCTGGATGAAGTTGCCCAAAAAGTATTCCGGGAAAAGGGCCGGCAAGTCGAGTATAAGGTTGGTACGATGATAGAGATACCACGTGCGGCACTTGTTGCTGATAAAATTGCGGCGGAGGCTGAATTTTTCTCTTTTGGAACGAATGATCTCACACAGATGACTTTTGGATACAGCCGCGACGACGCCGGAAAGTTTCTTGAGCTGTACCTGGATGAAGGAATACTAAAAAATGATCCTTTCCAGGTACTCGACCAGGAAGGTGTGGGTTTGCTGGTTGAGATGGCTGTGGAGAAAGGACGGAATGCAAAGAAAGACCTTAAGATAGGCATTTGCGGAGAGCACGGCGGTGACCCCAGCAGTGTTGCATTTTGTTATAATCTCGGTTTGAATTATGTATCCTGCTCGCCGTATCGTGTGCCGGTAGCCAGGCTTGCCGCTGCTCAGGCTCGATTGAAGGCAGAAGTGTTAGATCAAATGAGTAAGTAGCAGAAACAGTAATGAGTTATAGTGAGCAAGGGGCTGGTGAATTGTGATTGTGGTCAGGTTGGAGGCTGATATTGTCTTTATAACGAAAAGAACGTTCTCGCGAGACATTTTCCCGGCAATTCTTTTATCGCAGATCAGTGTCATCTTTTTGATCTGCAAAACTGATTGAAACTATAATGATATATTTCAGCTGTAGTTATTTTTAGTTGTGGTATAGCAGCTATTCTATTTTAATAAAAGGGCAAATATTAGTCTAAAAAATACCAACAGTAGTGGATTAGGGAAAATAATTACTACTTTTATTTAGTCACAAATCAGGATCCTGCAAGAAGATGAAGGAAATTCTACTTTTTTTACGGCATGTGCGGCTTGGTTATTTGCTGTTTGTTTCGCTAATAATACTGGGTGTATTTTTTGGCGCATTCGAGATCATCCGTGAAGTGTTATTCAGAGATACTTCCCAGGAATCTCTGAGATGGCTTTATTTCAGCCGTGGTATACTGGTATCAATCACATTGGTGACATGGGCGGCATGGACTGTCTACAACTACCGTGAATACTATGAAGATCAATTAGAAGCCACCAAACATCGTTATCGGGATATTATTGAGCATTCCGCCGACGCAATTATTTCAATGGACAATGATCAAGTTATTACTTCATGGAATCGTGGTGCGGAAGAGATGTTGGGCTGGGACCGGGATGAAATAATAGGAGAAGAAATTAGTAAAATCATTCCTCCAGAACTTCTTGAGTTGCATGAAATAGAATGTATCGATTTTGGGATGCAGTATCTGGGTCATGTTCAAAATTATGAAACCGAACGCCTGACTAAAAATGGGGAAAAGAAGCTTGTTAATCTTACCACCTCATTTATTCGGAATGAGAAGGAAGAAATCGTAGGTCGGTCCCAAATTCTTCGTGATTTAACTGATCTTAAATTAAGAGAAGAGCAAATACAGCAATCAGAGCGTCTGGCTACCGTGGGTCATATGGCCGCCGGAGTAGCGCATGAGGTTGGCAATCCGTTGTCAGCTATTTCATCTCTTGTACAATTATGTCAGCGTAAGACCGATGATCCATTTATTCAGGAACAGCTTATAAAGGTACGGGAGCATATCCAGCGAATAACTAAAATTGTTCGTGATCTTGTGGATTTTTCACGTCCATCGAGTTCAAAAGTAGAAGTTACTCAGATAAATGAAATTATTAATTCAGCAGTGGGTTTATTAAAACACGACGCCCGTTGCCGGGATGTTGAATTCGAACTGGATCTCGCTGCTGACTTGCCAAAAATAAAATGTATCCCCGATCAAATTCACCAGGTTCTTGTTAATTTGCTGCTGAATGCTGTTGATGCTATGCAGGATGTGGAGGAACCGAAAGTAACATTAACAACAAACCAGGTGAACAATCATATTGAACTTAAAGTGGCCGATATCGGCAAAGGGATTAAAGACGAGCATATATCACATATCTTTGAGCCTTTCTTCACTACCAAAGAAGTAGGAACAGGGACAGGATTGGGTCTGGCGGTCAGCCATGGCATTATAAATAAACTTGGAGGTTCAATTCATGTTTATTCTGAATATGGTGAGGGAGCTGTTTTCACTATTCAATTACCAACAGATACTGAGGAGAAACTATGAGCGGATCTATACTTATTGCAGACGATGAATCCGGTATTAGGGAATCGCTGACGATTGTACTGCAGGATGAAGGTTATCATTGCAAAGCCGTTAAAAATGGGGAGGAAGCGATAAAAGCTATAGATAAATCCAGCTTTGATATTATCATTTCGGACCTTAAAATGCCGAAAGCTACAGGGATCGATGTCCTGGAGCACGCCTTACAGCATTCATCGGAAACACTGACTATTATCATTACGGCACATGCTACTGTTGAGACAGCGATTCAGGCTCTGCGAAAAGGTGCGGCCGACTATATCCTGAAACCGATCGATTTTGATGAGGTAATTATTCGCATTCAAAATTTACTGGAGCATAAAAAGCTGGTTCAGGAAAATAAGTACCTGCGTGAGCAGATCGACCAGGAATACAACTTTAATCATATCATAGGCGAAAGCGAGGCTATGAAAAGAGTGTACAGGATGGTGGAGCGGGTTAGCCAGGCCAACAGTAATGTCCTTGTCACCGGACCGAGCGGTACAGGTAAGGAACTCGTTGCACGTGCCATTCATTCAAACAGTCCACGCTCCAAAAAGCCCTTTCTGGCCATAAACTGTGGTGCTATACCGGAGAACCTGGTCGAGTCGGAACTGTTTGGTCATACCAAAGGTGCCTTTACCGGTGCAACAAGTGATAAAGACGGTATTTTTGTATCAGCCGATGGCGGTACTGTTTTTCTGGACGAGGTAGCTGAGATTCCGCTCAACCTGCAGGTAAACCTGCTGCGGGTGATACAGGAGCGAGAAGTGAAGCCGGTTGGTTCAAATCGAATGATTGGTTTTGACAGCCGTATCATTTCTGCGACAAATAAAGATCTGGAGCAGGAAGTGGATAAAGGCAACTTCCGGGATGATCTGTATTACCGTCTCAATGTGGTGGAAATTTCACTGCCGCCATTGTCGGAACGCAAGGACGATATCCCCTTGCTGGCAAATCATTTTTTGCAGAAATACAACAAAGAACTGAAACGAAATATAAAGGGGTTTACCAGCGAGACGATGAGCGCTTTAATGGCTTATGAATGGAAGGGACAGGTTCGGGAACTGGAGAATGTTATTGAGCGGGCGGTATTATTGAGTGATAATGATTTTCTTACCGGCGATGATTTGCCCCGTTCTATCTCAAAGAAATCGGAAGGTTATACCATTAATTCCTCTTCCCTGGATAATGCTGTTCAGACTTTTGAAAAGCATCACATCCAAAGCGTGTTGAAACGTACAGAAGGTAATAAAACAGAAGCAGCGCGATTGCTCGGAATCGATCCCTCAACTTTGTATCGCAAGATGGAACGACTGGGTCTTTCAGAGTAGTACACTCTTATTACTTATTACTTATCCCTTACTTCTTACTGATCAGGCAGATTATTAATATCACTGAACAGGCTAGTCTTTCAGCCGGACCGTAACATCGAAATTTACAACCAGATCTTTGTCAGCTTTGATGAGTCCCAGAAGGGCAGTTGGCGGTTTAACACTATAGGTATCCATATGTATTTCTTTACTTCCTTTGACGCGAAATCTGTTATCATCCAGTAATAATCCCTGGATCTCAAATTCAGTAGTATCGCTAACACCGGCAATTTTCATGATACCGCGTATGCGGATATCCATCCACTCATTTTGACTGGGATTTTCATTACCGGTTAAACCGGCACTCAGCAACCGGTATTGGATTACAGGATGAGATTCTGCTTTAAGAGCATCGTACATATCCTTGTTCATCGCTTTTTTCCCACAATCGAGTGTTTTGACCGGAATTGTTACCTCAATTTGGACATCACCTTCATCCTGCACATTTTGCCGCGGGTTATCGGTATTCAATATTGAACCAATTCCCGACAACTTTTGTGCCTGACATTTATAATCAACCACTCCGGCCGAACCCTCAATCCAAAGATCTCCTCCCTCTTCAATGTGGATATTTCCATTTTGTAAAGATTGGGCCCCGCTATTGAGGAAGATCCCGAATATGATAATCAGGATATAAGTAATTTCTGAGTACCACCGGTTAAAATTATTTGGATTTAGATTATACATAGCGGGGCTGTTACCAGATTAATTGGATACAAATATATCGAAGTTAACCGTAACCATTTCTCCGGAACGAACGGCACCAAGCATAGCAGTAGGAGGATCCACATCATAATCTTTCATATTAATCTCATAACTGCCGGAAAACTTGTAGGTATTACCAGTATCCTGTACTGCTGTGACGGGGATAGTAACTTTTTTGGAAACACCTGCAATCGTCAAATCGCCGGTAACAGATAGTTCGAAAGCATTATCCGAAGTAATTCCATTCTTTAGTTCGGAGGAAATCAATTCGAACCTGATATCCGGATGATTATTTTTATTCAGTGCGCCATGCATTTTCTTATTCATGCCGCCTTTGCCACTGTCAATTTTGCCCACAGGTATCGTAAGCATAAGAGACTGAACAGGATTTGAAGGGTTGTCAGCCTTCAATGATTCTACATTAAAGGCAATGTCTGAATTAATCTGCTTTACTTCTGAAGTCCAGTCGTGTACGTTGGAAGTACCATCGATGGTAATGGTACTTTTTTCAAGAACTTTGGAATTCGAACTTGTTTTTTGAGCTTCGAGACTTCCGGAAAAAGAGAAGAGCATGATAAGGAATGCTGTCAATAGAGTTTTCATAATATTGTTGGTTAGTTAATGCGTTTACTATCTATAGGTGCAATCACTATACCAAAACTGATATCTGACTTAAATACATTTTTTAGCTCATTCCAGGATGTTTAAAGCCATTGTCAGACATCCTTTAAGTTGGAAAACCCAAAATCCATTATCTTATTTGCATTATTGCAAACCTGGAGAAATAAGTCGTTGCAAAAGTGCAATGAGTTTTTAAGTAATACAGAAGTAATATTACTTAGAATTTTTGAAAGGTACTCTCATCTTAAAACCAGGCGGTGAAACACCTTTTTTATCAATAGGAGTTAGAAGTGGTACTACAATTGCATACTAACAGGTACTGAAGTAGTGATCCCAAATAAAAGTGTCGGTTAATTTGCAATGTCTGATGTATCCATATTAATAATAAGTGACGAAGAAGCTACTCGCGAGTCGCTTCAATATATTTTAAATGAAGAAGGATACTCCTGTTTTACGTCACCAGACTTTAAAAAAGCTCTCCGGTTGCTTCAAATGAAATCTGCTGACATTGTACTTTTTGATTGCCAAAAGCTCGGAAGCAACAGCATTAATGTGATTGGGAAATTGAAAAAAGTAAATCCGGAAATAATCATCGTCATATTGACTTCCTATTCTGACGCTGACTTTGCCTTCCAAGCTCTCCGAATGGGGGCAGAATGTTTTTTATTTAAGCCCGTCGATTTTGATGAACTTCTTAATGTTTTAAAATTTTCGGCATTAAAGAATACTTTTCCGAAAAACGATAATTAAAATGTAACTGAATCATTCACTAAAAAAAGAAAGGTGTCACCAAACTAATGGTGACACCTTTTGAGGGGATAGGTTATGGGGGGACCTATTCAGAAACTGATTACAGCTTCCAGCATAATTCCGTTGAATTCGCCACTGGCATACTTAGTATCTGCATATCCTTCGCCGTCATAGGATTGAGTAACGTATTCTAATTTGGCAAGTACATTTTTAGTCAGAAACCAGCCTCCGCCGATATTGATACGATCAATATCGATGTCGCCACTGGCGGTTTCACCGGTTACCAGGTTATATCGGCCGCCAAGGTATAGATTTTCATTCGCACCGAATCGATAGAGTAACTCCGCGCCGTACTGATTGAAAGTGCGGGTATCGGGTTCAGTAGAAATTTTACCTGATGTAATTTCGAAAACACCGTAGAACTCAAGACTCTGATACTTCAAGAACGGATTGATCATAATAGCCGTCATTTCACCGGGAGCCGCAGGCTGACCAAATCCGGGTGTAAAGTCGGGGGCAAAACGACCGGCACGGAAGCCGTCATCCATTACGCTGTAATAACGCGAACCGGCGCGATCACCTGAGTACAGATTTATGGAAGGTGACTGCGAGATATTCAGGATCGAACCTGTCAGTCGTACCCGGAGAACCTCGTTTACCTGGCTGTCATAGCCCAGCTTGCCATAAACAGTAGCATGGGTTTTTATTTCAGCTTCAGTAACATTTTGATTCAGCTTGCCATTGCTTAAACCAATCATCGCAAGAACACCCTGATCGAAATAATAAATTTCACCGGCAACTTCTGTAGTAAATGAGTCCATAATATAGTTGCCTATAAACGGGTTATGAATAGCAGCCCCGTTATCGCTTCTTCTGAAGTGGTTATCTCCATAGTTAAGTTCCATGTGTCCGACTTTAATACGAACTTTATCCATCAAGCCGGACAAGAAATCTTTTTGAATAAAATCCAGCCGGTCAATTTGAAGATATCCGCCTTTAACCCACGCTTCGGGGTGGTGTTGAGAGGACAGATAAGTACGAAGATGCATTCGCATTCCTTCTGCCAAACCAACATCAAGATCTAGGTTAGAAGTTGCGAGATTGAAGTTAGATTCAAGATTAGTCAGACTACCTGTTGCATTATCCTGAGATATGGCCTGGAATTGGAGCGTATTTGCTCCACCGATACGAACATTAAGACCATCGAATTTTACGTCGGTTTGAAAAGGATCTTCAAACTGATTAATACCTCGTTGATCCGGATACGTATAATATTGCAGATCCCGTGATAGTTGTGCAAAAGCACTTCCTGCCGTAATAAAAAAGGCCAGTACAAATAAGGTAGCTTTAGTTGTTGTTTTCATGATATTTATCCCCTATATGGTTTGACTTGTTATTTGGATACTGTTGAGATCATTTGTCACTGTGAATACTATATTTAAAAATAATAATGACCTTCTATAAGTATTGATTGCAATATCTGTTCCAAACTGAGAGAGCGGCTATATTTATTTCCTGTTGGGTGATAATCCTGCTTAGCAGGGATTAAATGCATTTCTTGAGAAAGAAAAAACTTGTCGAAAATAGATGTGCGTTATTTTAAAATGAATTTTTTGCAAAGCTGCAATACTATAAATCTGCATATTTGCATACCTGCGATAAATAATAATTATTTGAATGTGTAGATTGTATAGCGGGATTGGATATTAGCTTCATGTTCAATTATTAATATTATGACAGGACTCAAATATTATATAAGAAGGAGCGAATGCCGAAGGAGGGGACTGAACAGGAAGAATAAATAGCTCTTTATAAGCATCATAAAATATAATGTCAGAAAGAGTGAAGTTTTGATACGATAAAGATTTTTAAAATCAGCAATTAGTGGTTAAAAAGAGTTTTGCATATTATAAGCAGGGATAAACGATTTAATCTAAGCTGCGAACTCAGCCATATAGCTAATCGAAATTGTTAATTTTTAGAAAGAATTATTTCTACATGAAAAAAATAAAATCAGTTTTGGCTTTCGGACTACTGCTTGTTTTAGTAGTAAATTGTGAACAAGAAACAAGAGAAAAAAGTAATGCTCCCAACATTAAAAATGTCATCTTGATGATTGGCGATGGGATGGGGACGGCACAAATCTATGCAGGACTTACGGCAAATAAAGGCTGGCTGAACCTGGAGAAAACAACGCATACCGGATTCATAAAAACTACCGCTTCGGATAACTATATAACCGATTCTGCTGCGAGCGCAACCGCCTATTCAGCGGGTTATAAAACCTATAACGGGGCAATTGGTGTTGATTCTACAGGAAATCCTGTACCTACCATTTTAGAAATTGCTGAAGAAAACGGATTGGCTACAGGGTTGGTTGCTACTTCGTCTATAACTCATGCCACACCGGCTTCATTTATTGCTCACCAGCCGTCGCGGAATATGGCAGAAGAGATTGCAGCTGATTTTCTGGAAACAGATGTGGATGTATTTATTGGTGGTGGTGAAGAGTATTTCAACAGTCGTGAAGACGGCAGGAATCTGAATGAAGAGTTAGAACAGAATGGGTATCTGGTGTCAAATGATATTGAAGAAATAACCGGTGTAAAGAGCGGGAAGTTAGCCGGATTTTTACCGGTGCGCAGGTGGTCTGAGGGAAGGGGAGATCAGTTAATGGAAACATCTCAAACGGCTATCGATATTTTGAACAAGAATGAAAATGGTTTCTTTCTGATGATAGAAGGTTCTCAAATTGACTGGGGAAGCCATGATAATGACCTGGATTATACCGTTAATGAAATGCTGGACTTCGATCGTACAATCGGGAAAGTTCTTGAATTCGCTGCAAAAGACGGAGAAACTCTGGTCGTGATTACCGCCGATCATGAGACAGGTGGCTTGACACTAACCGGCGGTGACATACCGACCGGTAAAATAGAAGCTGAGTTTTCAACAGGAAGCCATACCGGTGTTATGGTGCCTGTATTTTCTTACGGACCTGGTGCCGAAGCTTTTAGCGGTATTTATGATAATACTGTCGTTTTTGACAAGCTGATGGAGGCCTTTCAGTTTGATAAATAGTGCAGACACTCATTGAAATAATGACTCTGTGCTTGTTTAATTAATAAGATTATAAGAGGCTTTTGTAAAACCTGTGTCATCCCGAATTCATTTCAGGATCTGTTGCAAAAAATGGAGTTAATAGCTTTTAAATATACATCAGCTACAGATGCTGAAACAAGTTCAGCATGACATGGTAGGTTTTGCAAAGGCCTCAATAAATAGGTAATCCAATGGCAGTAAATTTAAATAATTAATAACGATGGAGGTTTTTATGCGATTTTTGAAGTGTATGATTTCAGCAGTGATTTTAACAGCCGGTTTAAACACGACAGCAGCAGCGCAGAATGAAATTCCGTCGAAGGAGAAACAGATACAGGCGGCTGTAAGTCCTGTTCCTGAAGGGATGCGGGAAAATGCTGAGGTAAAGGGTTATAATCGGCAGGGTGAATTGATTACACTGCGCGAGGGCAGCAATGAACTTGTTTGCCTCGCAGATAATCCGGATGATGACCGTTTTCATGCTTCCTGTTACCATAAAGATCTGGAGCCTTTTATGAAACGGGGTCGCGAATTACGCGAGGAGGGAAAGGCGGGGAATGAAGTCAGAGAAATACGCCGCCGGGAAATCGAAGCAGGTGAGATCCCGATGCCTCAGAAACCGATGGCTCTCTATTCATTAACAGGTTCTGCCGGAAGTTTTGATTACAGTACGGGATTGTTAAAGAAAGCCCGGCCGCTTTATGTGGTATACATCCCCTATGCAACGGAGGCTACAACCGGTATAAGTACATCACCGGCCAGTGAAGGTGCTCCATGGTTGATGGATCCCGACACACCATGGGCACATATTATGGTAAGTACCGGGCAATCTGTTGGAACTGAGGAAAACTAGTGTTGGCTTATTAACTATTTACCACTAAGACACGAAGCACACAAAGCTTCCCTTAGTGGTAAATAGAAATGCTGTCTACATTTCCGCAGATTCCTGAACGATCAGTTCGCCTCTCATACCTGCGCTGAAATGTCCCGGGAATGTGCAGACATATTCATAACTGCCTGTTTCATCAGGTGCCGTAAAGGTAATTTCGGTTGTTTCACCGCCGGCAGCAAGTCCGGTTTGAGCAATAATCTGGTCCGTCATGTCGGCCGGTACATAATCATTATCTTTAGCCTTGATCGCAGCATTGGCAAAAGCCTGGGCATCTGCTTCCTGGGTTAATAGCAACCAGTTATGAGCCATTGCTGTTGGATTCATCTCACTTTGGGTGATTAATACAATACGTACCCTTTCGCCCGGTTGTACGGTGATGGATTCAAGCAGCAGTAGATCGTCTCCTACAGGATCACCGACACTTATACCTTCCTGGTTTTCTTCCACTGCAAACCTCATCTGATCTACACCAATAATCTCGATCGTTCGTACTTCATCAGTTTCCCCAGATTCTGCCTGTTGTTGTTCATCCGTATCACCTCCACCGCATCCGATAAATAGAATGAGTGATAAGGCAGCAAGTATGTTTAAAAATTTCATAGAAATAATAAATTTATTGTTATTAATTTGTATTTGACGAACACGGAGAGATCAGAAAACATTCAAAGTTTCGCGCTAAATATAAGGCTGGTTTTTGGCAGAAAAAAGAGCTTAAATACTTTTAATCCAGGTCGGACTGCTATAGCTTAGAATAAGGCTCTGACAATCCAACCACCTCTTAATCCCCTCCTTCATAAGAATGGGAAATGTTTATCAGAAATATTTTAAACTGATCACTCTTCCTATAGATGTTGGTTTTGGGATAATGTATCAAATAATTTTCCACTGGCAACGAAATACTCCCGAGGTTGTCCAATAAGTTGATTTTATAATAACTGCGCCTAAATAATTAAAGTTTG
>CAZPWQ010000064.1:0-19226 GCA_964590495.1 uncultured Balneolaceae bacterium | reverse complement strand
AATGATAACCAACACCTCAAAACGGTCAACTCTATTTAGGATTGGTCACATTGTTAATTGTTCATTGTTAATTGTTAATTGTTAATTGCGGGGACCCCTGCGGCAAAAAATAATTGGCAATGGTCGGAGAAATTTGGTTATATATTAAACGACTTGACAGCCTTCGGGATTCTGTCAGTTTCTTTAACAATCATGTATGATAAAACAGAGCCATTATGAAAACGATTTTACCTTTAATACTCCTGTTTCTCATTACAGCTTGCGGAAGCGACGGTGAAGAGCAGGACGCCGGGCAAACTCAAACCACGGGATCAGTTGAAGTGTTGGATGAGGAACTGAATCGTATTCTGGATGTCGAAGCACTCCCCGAGATTATCGGGGAAGGATATGACTGGTCCGAAGGACCGGTCTGGGTGGAGGAGCATGAATTCCTGCTGTTCTCCGACATCCCGCCCAACAAGATTTATCGCTGGAAAGAAGGGGAAGGTGTTTCACTTTATCTTGAGCCGGCAGGCTATACCGGTGAGGAAGAGCGCGGCGGCGAAAAGGGTTCAAACGGATTGATTATCGGGCAAGAGGGCCATCTGCTGCTTGCACAGCACGGCGACCGGCGCATAGCGCGCATGGATGCCTCGTTTACGGAACCGGTACCGGAGTTTACGACGCTGGCGGATCGTTATGAAGGCGAAAGACTGAACAGTCCCAACGATCTGGTGCAGCACAGTAACGGCGACATTTATTTTACCGATCCGCCTTACGGACTTGAGGGGTACGTCGACGATCCGGCCAAAGAACTGGATTTCCAGGGGGTCTATCGCTTAACACCTTCGGGCGAACTCACCCTGCTAACTGATGAGCTGAGCCGGCCGAACGGCATCGCTTTTTCTCCGGATGAAAAGACGTTGTATGTGGCCAATTCCGATCCCGATAATGCCATTTGGATGGCTTATGATGTGCAAGAAGACGGGAGTATAGCCAACGGACGCGTATTTGCGGATGCAGGCGAATTTGTCGGAGAAGAGCCGGGACTGCCCGATGGGATGAAGGTAGACGGCGATGGGTATATTTATGCAACCGGACCTGGCGGTGTGTGGATCTTCGCGCCGGACGGAAGAACGCTCGGCAAGATTAAAACCGGCCAGGCTACATCAAATTGTGCTATCGGCAACGGGGGATCGATGCTTTATATGACTGCCGACAGTTACCTGCTCCGGATTCCGCTGGAATAGTTTAAGCGCTCACCATACAAGCACCTGCACCACAACCTGTCATCCTGAGACACCAATGTGTAAACCGGGGCAGCCAACATACCAGTCGAAGGATTCCCCTTTCAGAGCAACCGGCCCCGGCCACGAGATTCTTCGGCGGCGGGCCGGGAAAACCACCGGCCCTTGCTCAGAATGACAACAGAGGAGGATGGACTTAAATTAAGCCCATACCTCCAAACGCCACGCGCCCTGCGCTTCGCGCTATGCCATACCACCAACTGACTTTTGTCATTTAATAATATGGTCTATCGTTGACAGGCTTACTTTTTAGAAAGGTACTGCAGGGAAAAGAGACGGTTATCATCCATCCATACTTTTTCGACAGAAAACCAGTCGGCGACCAGCTTTTTAAAGCCGGCCGTTGAATATTTGTAGGAATTTTCGGTGTGGATGGTTTCCCCCTTTTCAAAACGGAAGAATTCTCCGGCAACCTGTACATTTTGTTCTTTCTCCGACACCAGGTGCATTTCGATACGTCCCTCCTCCTCATTATAAAATGCAGAATGTCTGAAGCTGTCAACATCGAAATCGGCATCCAGTTCGCAATTCAATCTTACCAGGATATTCTTATTGAATTGTGCGGTTATACCCTCAGAATCATTATATGCAGCTTCCAAAATCTTCCTGTCTTTTTTCAGATCTATGCCGATCAGTATATCGCCGTCATCGTCAATTAATTCGGCGATGCCTTGCAGGAAAGCTCTGGCTCTTTCAGGCTTAAAATTACCGATGGTGGATCCCGGGAAAAAGACAATCTGTTTGCGATACGCCCCTTCAATGTCAGGCAGCTCAAACCAAGTGGTATAGTCTGCACAAACCGGCTTGATTACGAGTGCCGGGTAATCTTTCTTCAGCCGTTTTGCAACTTTCTGCAGGTATTCTTCGGAAATATCTACCGGTATATATGCAGCAAGCGACGGCAGAGCATCAAGCAACAGCCTGGTTTTTTTACTGCTCCCGCTGCCGGGCTCTATCAACATTGCACCCTGACCGATCAATTCTGTTATTTCCCTGGTATATTTTGCAAGAATGGATTTTTCAGCTCTCGAGAGATAGTATTCCTCAAGACCGGTGATTCGCTCAAATAGCCGGGATCCGTGCTCATCATAAAAATATTTGCTCGGTAACTGCTTTTGCTCCTGCTTTAAGCCGGATACAATCTCATCCTTTACAGATGCATGTTTTACAATTATATGATCTGTCATAGAAATAGATTAAACGGTGCGGGCAAGCCTAATGCCATTAAACTGCCAGCGTGCATCCGGATAAAAAAAGTTGCGGTAGGTTTTGCGGATATGGGTTTCCGAAGTTGCACAAGATCCGCCGCGAAGTACATACTGACTGACCATGAATTTGCCGTTGTATTCTCCCAGAGCTCCGGGCAGGGGCTTGTAACCGGGATATGGTTCATAAGAGCTTTTTGTCCATTCCCATACGTCTCCGAACATCTGTTTCAGTTTCAATCCATTTTGATTCTTTCGCAGCGGCTGCGGATGAAAATACTTTTTTTCTACAAAATTACCTTCACCCGGCTGATCTCCGGCGGCAACTTCCCATTCCGCTTCACCTGGCAGGCGTGCACCTGCCCACCGTGCAAAAGCGTCGGCCTCATAATAACTGACATGAGTTACCGGTTCATGGGGATTGACTTTACGAAATCCCCCCAGCGTGTAGTAATACCACTCGTTATCTTTCTGCATCCAGTATAATGGTGAATTCCAGTTTCGTTTATTTACAATTGACCAGCCGTCATCCAGCCAGAGTTCCGATCGTTCGTAGCCACCGTCTTCCATAAACTGTATATACTCGCCATTGGTAATCAACCGGTCGCCAAGCTCAAACGACTCCAGGAACCGGCGATGGCGGGGTTGTTCATTGTCGTACGTATATTCTCGACCATCACTGCCAATTTCATAGATGCCTTCATCAAATTGGTACCAGTTCAACACACCCGGAGATTGGCCGGCGGTTAAATCGAGATCCCGGTACCCGGGATACAGCGGGTTTTGGGCAAACATATATTTGAGGTCGGTCAAAAGCAACTCCTGGTGCTGCTGTTCGTGATGATTCCCGATCTCAATAACCGGTCCGAATTCATCCAGTTCCTCTTCACCGGCATCTTCAAGAAAACTGATAATTTCCTTATTTACATAATCGCGGTATTCAAAAACCTCACGGACGGTAGGACGTGAAAGCAATCCCCTTTTCGAACGGGTATGAGGTTCACCGGTTTGCAGGTAGTAGGAGTTGAAAATATATGAGTACTGGGGATGAAGTGACTCATAATCGTTTATTGCTTTTTCCAGTACAAAAGTTTCATAAAACCAGCTTACATGAGCCAAATGCCATTTAGCGGGACTGGTATTTTCCATCGCCTGAACCACAAAATCTTCTGTTTCCAGCGGTTCGACCAGATAATTACTGAAATTCCGTATAGTATTAAAACGATTTATCAATGTTTCCGGGGAGTGACGCTTGTCCGATTTTGAAAGCACAGGTTGCTCTACTTCTACTTTATCCATAATCAAATAGTCTGAAGTGACAGTTAATTTCTACTGTTTTTACAAAAAATACCAGAAATACGTTCTATGATTTATAATATATAGAACACGCCTGTGGATAAAACATTACTTCCGTCTCCATTCCGAAACTCAAGATTTATTTTTCCCTGTAAAAATAAATCTTTCTGTTATCGGGATCTTTTCCGCTTTTTATTTTAACATTCTTATCATTGTTGTACTGATAAACAGCTGTTCGCATCGAGTTTACGCTTTTTTCATCCTTGTAATTTATCTCGATGGCATCACCCCCAACTTCGAGCTTATCCAACGCTTCCAGTAGTGGTTTAAATTTGGATGATCTCTTTTTCGACGTATTTATCTTTTCCCGTTCAACAAACTTAATCTCCATATCACCTAAGCAATCTTTTTTGAAATTTATATGCTTTAATATAATTCAATTTAAATTTATTTGTATAATATTTTTTCCATAAATTCTTATATAAAAAAATCTGCAGGATTTAACTTCCTGCAGATTTTTCTAATTTCCCTCTGAATATATTCTAAATTCTACTGTATTTCGTAAAACTGATCATAAACATAATCCCAAAAATCAGCCAGATTTGAACCTTTATTATGCGGATTCTTAGACTTTGATGATTTCATAGCATCCAAACAAGCTTTTTCCTTAGCATCGTAATAAGCTTTTAACTGATGGGCTGTTGGATTATCTATCATTTCTTCAAATTTCTTCACTTTATCAGCCATCTATATTACTTGTTAAATTACCTTTGTTGTTATCATAACGAATAAAACCGGGAAAAAATTTCAGATTAATTTCAATAAAACAGTAATTTATAGCTGATCCAAATTTTTTTAAAATTTAAATGCAAGGATAAAATATATTATTAGGTATGTTCAAATATATTTTAAAGTTTACATTTATTGTAATGATTGTTCAAGATTATAAACGTGGGTATTTGCATGAACCTGTTATAGAAAATTCAACCATACTTCTTAAATTAGACTGATATTGGTGTTAATTAAACGCTGATACTTTTATCCATCAGTAGTTATAACCTATGATCAGATCATTATTGATATATTCGGCAATAGTCTTTGCGGCAATATTGGGCTTTACCTTTCTGGAATTTGGCTCTGACGATACCGAGAGTACCTGTGATTCTGTCCTTACCTATCGTTTGGGTAATATTGATTCCCGTTTTCATATTACTGAAAATCAAATCAGGGAAGTGATGAAAGAAGTAGAACGTTTGTGGTCCGGAGCACTTGACAAGGAACTGTTATCCCAAAGAGATGACGGTAAAATTGCCATTCATTTTGAATACGGAGATCAGCAAAAGTTCTTTGAAGATGAACAAACAACTTCCATAAGGATTGAAGGAAAAGAACATCAGTATAATACGCAGGAAAAGGAATACCGGAGTCTTTCGCAAAAATACAAGAAGAGTTTTGAGCAGTATAATGCCATGCTTGCCGAATATAACAATCTTGTAACCACCCATAACAAAATGATCCGGGAATTACGTGGAAAAAAAATTACACCTGAGGATGAAAGAAGTATAAAGCAAAGAGAGGAGAAGATTAACAGTATAAAAATACGGTTGGATCAAAAACAGCAGGAAGTTGAATCACTGCGACAAAGAACAAATGTCCAGGCCGAGCAATTAAATGAGGTTAATTCACAACGAAATGAGTTGATCTCAGAATATAATTCCGAGTTTGCTGTACCGAAAAAATTTGACCAGGGCCGATATGTCAGGGAAGGAAGTAATGAGAGGATTTATGTATATCAGTTCAGTAACATGCAGAGTTTGAAAGCTGTTCTGGCGCACGAAGTTGGACATGCATTGGGAATTGCTCATGTCAATAACCCGGAATCCGTAATGTATGAGCTTATGAGCGAACAAAATGTAGTCGACCTCCAACTATCGAAAGAAGACATAGAAGCGCTTCGACAGCAATGCCCGGAGTAATTTCTCCCACATTTTATCATGCTTCACAAACTCCCGAAACAATAAAAGGATAACTAAGGTAAACACTATTGTTTGTTAACCTATTAAGCACCAATACAATGAGTAATGAGAATGTAGTGTGTCCCGCCTGCGGAGAATCATTCATTGATATGAGAGGGCTTACATCTCATGCGCGGCACAAGCATAATATGAGTAGCGATCAGCTGGCTGAAAAACTTGAAGAGAAGAAAAATGGGACTGAATATGTCAATCATACTATCTGGAAAATTTTAGGAGGAATCGGAATCGCGGCATTGACACTTCTGGCAATTAAAAAACTCCGGTGACACAGAGTATGCTTCTCACAAAAAATAACCAACTGTTACATTTGAACGCAATGAGTACTAACCAGTTCCTCGGTGATAAACTGGATGCGGTGTCGGGATACCACTAAACCACTCAGAACACTAGGGTCCTTATTGACTTAGTGGTAAAATTGAACTGCCTGCAAAACGGGCCTTATTACCCAGTAACCTCCCGATGCGGATCACTTCATTCCATTTAACCATGCGCTCCGAACGTGCAAAGGATCCCACCTTCAGCTGTCCCGCCCCGGTAGCCACCGCCAAATGTGCTATAAAGGGATCTTCTGTTTCTCCCGACCGGGCGGAAACGACGGGTGTCCAGCCAAAATCCTGTGTCTGACTGATACAATCGACTGTTTCTGTAACGGTGCCGATCTGGTTTAGCTTGATCAGCACACTATTTGCCAGCCCCTCTTTCTTCCCATTCCTTACCCGTTCTATATCAGTGGTAAACAGATCATCCCCGATTATCTGAAACTTGGTTCCAAACGTCTCTGTCAACCGTTTCCAGTTGGACAAGTCCGTTTCCGAAAAAGGATCTTCAATAGAGATGACGGGATATTTTTGGCACCATTCCGCTATGATTGCATAAAACTCATCCGGTTCGAGAGATCTGCCGTCCAGCTTCAGATGATACATCCCATCGGAATAAAATTCGGAGGCAGCAATATCCAGGGACAAATAGATATCTTCTCCCGGACGATATCCTGCCTTTTCAATAGCCTCAACAATTATTTCAAAAACCTCTTCATTGCTGTCAAATTCGGGCCAATACCCGCCTTCATCCGCAATTCCGGCCAGTTTGTCTTTTTCTTTTAACAGAATACCGCATTGCCGGTATACATTGAACGTCATTTCCAGGCACTTTCCATAGTCATCGGCCCCGGTACAGATGATCATAAAATCCTGAATATCGATACGGCCGTTTGCATGAGCTCCGCCCCCGATGATCTGAACCTCGGGCAACGGCAGCAGGTCGCCTTCCCCGCCGGACAAATAATTAAATAACGGCAGATTTAGTGCTTTTGCAGCAGTCCTTGCAACCGCCATGGAAACACCCAGAATAGCATTGGCTCCCAGCTTACTCTTGTTTTTTGTTCCATCCAGGTCGATCATAAGCTGATCGATGCGCCCCTGTTCCCTTATATCCATACCAACGAGAGCCGGGCCAAATATCCTTTTTACATTGGCTACTGCCTGATACACGGATTTACCTGCAAACAGTTCGGGATCTTCATCTCTAAGTTCCAGCGCCTCATATTGTCCGGTGGAAGCTCCCGACGGCACAATTGCCCGGCTTTTTGTTCCATTCTCCAGTTCAACTTCTGCCTCGAGCGTGGGATATCCTCTTGAATCATATACCTGGTAAGCATCGATATACTTAATTTTCATCTGAATACCTTTTCAATGTTGATCTCCATTTCGAGTTGATCTCCTGCTGATTGTATACATCGTTCGGCAACAGGTCATAGACAAAAGAACGAACAATCTCTTTCTCATCATCACCCAAATATTCAACAGGCGACTTTCCATCCACCCGCGCCAGCATCAACATAAGTAAAAGCCGGCCAATCCTGAACTCCATCTCCTGTTCTTCATCAACCTTCCCGAAATAGGTATTCCACACTATCCGTGTAAGGTCCGGAAGCTGAGCAACTCTTTCCAAATGCAAAAGCATTTTCAGGTACAGATGGTTGAGCAGGAAAGCTACATCAAAGGCAGGATCGCCGAACCAGGCCACCTCATGGTCAAGTAAAATAATCCGGCCCGATTTCACCATAATATTTTTAGGACTGAAGTCTCCATGGACCAGCGCCTCCCGGTGTTTTTCCAGCCTGCCGGCTTCTTTGTGAAACAGTTCCCTCAGCTCCGGGTGACGATTTCCTGTGGTTATCAGATATGGCTCGATTCGCAGGCTCTTGAAATTGGGAGAGGTATTGAAAATTTTCTCCACTTTTTCACTCTGCCGGGAATGCAGGTGAATTTCCGCCAATATTTGAGCTGCCTTTTCAGCGGTATCCGGTTCAAACTTCTCCTGCAACAGTTGTTCCTTCCAATTTGCAAAAGAGGAGTCGAGATATTCCATGACAAAATAACCATGCTCCCTGTCGCTGTAAACGATTTCCGGCACAGCATCAGGAAGGAACTCTTGAACATATCGGGTAAACTCTTGTTCCACCTCGTTGCGGGATGTGTCGGCATACCAGTCATCTTCAACTTTCAGTTTAGGCAGAGCTTCCTTGATTACATAACTGTTCTCGCCGTCCGTAACCAGATAGATGTCAGAGGAAACACCGCCCGTAAGTTCCTCAGCCTCTATATTCTGGTTCTTAAGAAGCTTTTCTTCTATAAGTTTCTCAATGATTTTAAGGCTATTCATGATTTGGTCGTTGAATCGGGCCGCGATAATCCATGAGGGGGGAAACAGATAATTTATGTATCCTTTTCTGTATCAGCCAACATAGATGTATTACGTTTGCACAACTGGATGCAGATTCCCCACGGATCGCGCAGCATTACCAGATGAGAACCGTCATCCAAACAATCGTCGCTGACAACAGTTGCTCCGGCTTTGATAAGCTTCTCCTTATCTTCTCCGGGATTCTCGGAAACAAAAGCCAGATGCAATATCAACGGATCCATATTATTGTAATCCGGCACCTCATCGGCGGGATTGTTGTAGATTTCAAGCATCACCCTCTCACTGTCATCAGCCAAAAAGGCCGTGTGCGGGGCTTCCCTGATCTGCTTCACCACCTTGAGTCCAATATTCTCCTCATACCACGATACCATGGCCTGCGGATCTTCAACGTTTATTGCAAAATGTTCTATTTTCATGGCTTAGTTAAATGCTTAGAATTTAAGTACCTCCAATAAAATAGGGGATTACTTCTGTGAAGAAGCAGAAAGCTTAACTAAACTGCAAGCAGGAAAAAAAGGGAAATAGAATACTACTAAGAACACAGATTAAGAGTCCTCAGTGTCTGAATGGTAGTTATAAGTGGGCGGTATAGGATTCGAACCTATGACCTCTTCCTTGTAAGGGAAGCACTCTAAACCGCTGAGTTAACCGCCCGTTTTTAGAGAGCACAAATATAAGAACAATATAAATGCCGACAAAACATTTTCCGGGTTAGTTTAACAACATCAAACCTTTTTAAAGTTAACATCGTTAAGCATATCTTGACTTACAATAACATTCAAACATCTTAGCTCTTGTATGACTAATTTGTCAATCGCGTTACGTGGGTATAATGACTGCTGAAACATTAATCAATTATTCTTGAACGGGTTTTGCTATGGCTGTTGAATCTTTAAACAAGTATCCTTTTGAAGCAGTTCTGGTGGATGGCGCGCGTATTCCGTTTCAACGGTCGGGGACGGGTTATAAAAAGCTGATGGCTTATGATCTGGGCCGGATGGCTATTGAAGGACTGATCGGCCGTTCAGGCATCAACGGCGATCAGCTTGACCGGGTGATTATGGGCTCGGTAATCCAGGATGTTAATACCAGTAATGTGGCACGGGAATCGGCACTCGGTGCAGGAATTCCAAACTCGGTGCCGGCACATACAGTCACCATGGCCTGTATTTCATCGAACCAGTCTGTCGGCAGCGCTGTCGATCTTATCAGGTCGGGGCAGGCAAAAATAATTTTGGCCGGAGGTACTGAAACGTTATCCGATATTCCGATTCGATTTCGCAAAAAATTCCGCCAGAAACTGCTTGATGCTCGAAAGTATAAATCTCCGGGCGACTGGCTCTCATTTTTCAAGGGACTTCGTCCTTCAGACTTTCTGCCCGATATCCCTTCCATCTCGGAATTTACCACCAGTGAAACAATGGGAGAAAGCAGCGACCGCATGGCTGCCCATTTCGGTATTAGCCGGGAAGCACAGGATGAATACGCACTTCGTTCTCATAAACTCGCTGCCAAAGCCACCAATGAAGGACTGCTCGACAATGAGCTGCTGCCGGCGGCTGTTCCTCCCGGTTTTGAAGTCATTACGCAGGATAACGGTTTCCGTGAAGATTCCACACTGGAGAAACTGGCATCGCTTCCTCCCGCTTTCAACAAACCTCATGGAACAGCTACGGCCGGCAATTCCTCGTTTCTTACGGATGGCGCTTCTGCTTCGCTGATCATGGAAAAACAGACAGCACTGGACCTGAGACTGAAACCAAAAGCTTACATCAGAGAATATAATTTTGTATCGCAGGATCCGGGTGAAGAACTGCTGCTGGGTCCCGCTTATGCCACCCCAAAAATATTGGATTCCACGGGACTGAATGTCAATGATATTGATGTGTTCGAGTTTCACGAAGCGTTTGCCGGTCAGATCCTGACTGTACTCAAAGCTCTTAATTCAGAAAAATTTGCCGCAGATTATCTGGACCGAAGCTCAAAGGTCGGTGAGATCCCGATGGATAAATTTAACCTCTGGGGAGGATCCCTCTCGCTCGGACATCCTTTTGGTGCAACGGGTGTACGCCTGGTAACAACCGCAGCCAACAGGTTGCATCACGAAGATGGAAACCTGGCACTGGTAACTGCATGCGCCGCGGGCGGACAGGGTCATGCGATGATTTTGGAGAGGTATGACTAATAATAAATTCGAAATCCAAATGACCAAAATTCCAAACTTCTTGCTAGCCGATAACTAGTAATTCGAATTTTCTATTTTGTATATAATCACACTACTCCATGAATGGTGAATACTTGAAAATCAGCAGCCGTTTCGGATTTAGAACATTTGTGCTTCGAATTTGTCCTTTTAGGTTTTCGGATTTTAAAAAATGAAATGATTATGAATTATTTGTCCGTAACTAAAGAAAAAAATATTGCCATCGTCACACTGGATCAGCCGGGCGAAAAAGTGAACAAGCTTAATGAAGAGCTGATCGGTGAATTCAGGAAGTTGCTCGATCAATTTGAAACTGAGGATATCGACGGCATCATCCTGGTCAGCGGTAAAAAAAATAACTTTATCGCCGGTGCCGATGTGGAGATGCTAAAAAACAAGAAAGCACCTGAAGAGATTGAAGAATTGAGCCGGACGGGCAATCAACTGCTGTTGCGTATCGACCGGTTTAACAAACCTGTAGTCGCTACTATTCATGGTTCCTGCCTGGGCGGCGGACTTGAAGTGGCCATGGCGTGCACCTATCGCGTGGCATCAGAGCATTTTAAGACCGTCATGGGACAACCCGAAGTAAAACTGGGGCTGCTTCCCGGCGGCGGAGGCACACAGCGCCTTCCGAGACTGATCGGAGTTCAAAACGCACTGACCTACATGCTGACCGGCAAAAATATCTACACGCGCAAAGCGTATAAAATGGGACTGATTGATGAACTGACGCATAAAGATGCGCTGATAACCGCTGCCAAAAAGGCAATATACAGCTTAAGAAGCGGCGAATTTGAGAGGAAGGATAAACGAAGCCTGGCCCATCAACTGCTGGAAGGCACGGGTCCGGGACGAAAGATAATCTTTAGTCAGGCCCGGAAACGTGCAAAATCAAATACCAAAGGTAACTACCCGGCACCATTTAAAATTATTGAGTGTGTTGAGGAAGGTTACGAAAACGGGATGCGCTCGGGACTCGACCTTGAATCCCGGAATTTCGGCAAACTGGCTGCCACCGGGGAATCAAAGGCGCTGGTCAATCTCTTTTTTGCCATGCAGGGCGCAAAGAAAAATCCACAGAAAGAGAAAGCGGCTGATACACAAAAGATCGGCGTACTCGGAGCGGGCCTTATGGGCTCGGGTATTGCGGATATCAGTGCCAACAATGAGTTCCGGGTATTGCTGAAAGACCAGGAGATCGAACAGGCGGTGGAAGGGAAAAAAGTGATCTGGAAACGTCTTGAAGATCAAAAAAAGAAAAATATTATATCCAAATTCGAACGGGATCGTACATCCGGCTTAGTTACACCTACAGCAGATTATAAAGGATTTGAAAATGTCGACCTGGTAATCGAGGCGGTATTTGAGGATCTCGATCTGAAAAAATCCATTGTCCGGGAGGTTGAAGAAGTGATTCCTGAGCGATGCATTTTTGCCTCCAATACATCATCGCTGCCCATATCAAAAATCGCGGAAGCTTCTGAGCGACCCGACCAGGTTATAGGGATGCATTACTTCTCGCCCGTTCCGAAAATGCCGCTTTTGGAGGTTATCGTTACCGGACAAACCGCCGGCTGGGTCACGGCCACCGCACGGGAAGTGGGTATTCGTCAGGGCAAGCATGTTATAGTTGTTAACGACGGTCCGGGTTTCTACACCACCCGTATTCTGGCGCCTTTTATGAATGAGGCGCTTATGCTGCTGGAAGAGGGGATCAGTATTGAGCAACTCGACAGCAATATGAAGCAGTTTGGTTTTCCTGTTGGACCGGCGGCATTATTTGATGAGGTGGGAATCGATGTGGCCGCCCACATAACCGAAGTTCTCAGGGATATGTTTGCGGAACGCGGTGTTAATCCGAGTGACAAGCCAACAAAGCTTTTTCAGAATGGCTATAAAGGCAGAAAAAACAGGAAGGGGTTCTACCACTATGTGAAAAAAGGAGACAAATTAAAAAAGAAAGAGCCAAATCAGGAAATTTATCAATTTTTCGGCGGTCCGGAACGTAAAGGCTTTGATGCCGAAACCGTTCAACAGCGAATGTCACTGGTCATGATCAACGAAGCCGCCTGGTGCCTGCAGGATGAAATCCTCCAAAATCCGACTGACGGAGATCTTGGAGCTGTTCTTGGATTGGGCTTTCCACCCTTCCTGGGTGGGCCATTTCGCTATGTCGACCGGACCGGGACTGGTACTATTGCAGATCGTATGGAAAAATATGCCGAAGAGCTTGGTCCCCGCTTCACTCCTGCTCCCGTTCTGAGAGAGTACGCCTCAAACGGTAAGAAAATTCATAATAATTGATCTGCAGGACGTTATACAATGAATTGTGGCACGTTTACAAAAATGGTATCTTTGGATGCTATATAACTGACCACAAACTCTTAAGACCACTATTACATGTTTGATACCGCACTTTTCCTGATGGGATCGCCCGATGATGCAGGATGGATGAACCTGATTTTTCTTGGAGCTATATTTCTTATTTTCTATTTCTTCATCATCCGCCCCCAAAGTCAGCGCCAGAAAGAAATTCAAAAAAAGGTGGATAACCTGAAAAAAGGAGATAAAATTGTTACTTCCGGCGGAATGATCGCTCAGGTTACAACTATTGATGATGATACTGTTTTAGCACAGATAGACAGCGGGGTTAAAGCTCGATTCAAGAAGAATTCCATTACCGATGTAAATCCCAATCAAAACAATAAATAAAGTAACTTCTCTTATGTCCGCTGATATAAAATTTGACAGTATTGAATCGGCTATCGAGGATATCAAACAGGGCCGTATAGTTATTGTCGCGGATGATGAAGATCGTGAGAATGAGGGCGACTTTGTAATGGCTGCAGAAAAAGTCACGCCCGAAATGATTAACCTCATGGCCAAGCACGGACGTGGTCTTATCTGCGTCCCAATTACCCGGGAGAAGGCGTATTCGCTCAATCTTGATTATATGGTTTCCGAAGGTGCCGACCCTGATGAAGCAGCATTTACTGTCTCGGTTGACCACAAGGGATTGACTTCCACGGGAATCTCAGCTGCAGATCGCGCCAGTACTATTCGCGAGCTGATTAAAGACGATGCCGAGCCGGAAGCCTTTCGACGACCAGGCCATATTTTCCCTCTGATAGGGATGAACGGAGGAGTATTACGCCGTGCCGGACATACAGAAGCGGCTATCGATCTGGCCAAGCTTGCCGGTCTCAAGCCGGCCGGAATCATATGTGAGATTATGAAAGATAACGGCGCAATGGCACGGGTACCCGATCTCGTAGAAATAGCCGAAGAGTTTGATATGAAATTTATCTCCATCAAGGATCTTATAGCCTATCGCATGCAGAACGAATCACTCGTTCGCAAGATCGTTGATGTAAACCTGCCTACTATATACGGCGATTTTACCATGCATGCATTCCAGGAAAGATTGACGGGCGACCATCACCTGGCGCTGGCCAAGGGTGAATGGGAGGAAGGCGATCCTGTTCTTGTTCGGGTACACTCCTCGTGTATAACCGGCGATATTTTCGGATCCAAACGGTGCGACTGCGGTGAACAGCTTCACCAGGCACTGCTGAAAGTTGAGAAGGAGGGCAAAGGTGTTGTCCTCTATATGAACCAGGAAGGCCGAGGTATCGGTCTTGCCAACAAGCTGAAAGCTTATAAACTCCAGGAACAGGGTATGGACACGGTTGAAGCTAACGAGGCGCTGGGCTTTGAACCGGATCATCGCGATTACGGTGTCGGCGCCCAGATACTTCGTGCTCTGGATATCACAAAATTACGGCTGATGACTAATAACCCCGTCAAACGTGTGGGACTGAAAAGCTTCGGTCTTGAAATGGTTGAGCGTGTACCCATAGAAGTAGGAGCTTATCCCGAAAACGTCCGCTATCTCAAAACAAAGCGCGACAAAATGGGTCATGAGCTGGATCTGGACGAGCTGGATCCACACAGTCCGAAGTATCTTAAAAGCATTGTTACGGATGAGTGAGGTTTAATGCGTATTGCGTAATGCGTAACTTTTCCGTGGCTAAACGGAATTTTTGAGCCTGTCTAAGTTTCTGAGCGCAGTAAAGTTACTATTCCTTTCACATTATTTCCTTTAATAAGCTAGGCCATTAATTTTCCCGCCCCCACAACGGTGTCATCCTGAACTCGTTTCAGGATCTTCGGCAGGGAATCCCGCAGTAGCTTTTACTTGGATGCGGGGAACAGATGCTGAAATAAATTCAGCATGACACATGATACACTAAATGACTTTTTTGAAAACTGACAGGCAAGGTGTAACTGAAAGATTTAGAAGGAGCACCAATTACGCATTACTCGTTACGTATTACGCCTTGTCGTGAAAATCGGGAGATTCTTTTAATGAAGATTGTTCCGGTTCGGAAAGCGCTACTTCTTTTCTGTGTTGTTCTTCCAACGTCGATCCATCTTCTGTCGGCATAATCCGGTTATGAAAAATAAGCATAGTTATAATGGCACAGCTTATGGCCATATCCGCTACATTAAAAATGTAGGGGAAAACGGAATAGTCGTTGATCTGTAAAGTGAAAAAAATAAAATCAACCACATGTCCTTCAAGAACACCACCGTAAGATTCTATGTGCGCCATAACCAGGCGGTCAACGATGTTGCCTATAGCTCCGCCCAGAATCAGTCCCATACAGACTAAATAACCTGTTTTGGCCCGTTCCATAGTGTAAAGCACGTATCCGAGGATGCCGATTGTGGCAAGAATAGCAATGATGCTGATTACTTCTGTCGGTGCCCAGCGCATCCCAAGCGCCATGCCCGGGTTCTGGGTATAGCGAAAAGCAAGCCAACCGGGAATAATATCCAGGTTCTGCCATTCAGGTGATGTTCGAATCCAATACTTGGTGAGTTGATCAATAATCACAACTACTACTATCGGAATTCCTAAAACAGTTAATTTCTTTTTATTCAATTGCTCGCAGTTGGTAGGCTCACAGATAAATTCATCGACGCTTCAGCTTGGCTTCGATGCTCAATTGAGTGTGCGGAACAGCTTCAAGCCTGCCTTTGGAAATTTTCTTGCCCGTCACCTTGCAAATGCCATAGGTTTTATTGTCAATACGCTTAAGAGCATCATCCAGATAACGGATAAATTTGCGCGTGCGGTTATATAACATATAGGTTTTTTCACGTTCCTGTGCATCAGTGCCGGCATCCGCCATATGGAAGGAATAAGCCGATTCATCAGAAGCATTCTCCATACTATCACGCAGGGAGCTTTGGAGCGAATCAAGCTCCTTCTCAGCTTCATCACGTTTTTTGATGATTATCTCGCGAAAATATTCCAGTTCTTCATTCGTGTATGGAGAAATATGTTCCTGCTCTTTGTCTTTTTTTGCAGATGCCATAACTAAATCAGTTTAATTAATTGGGATTTCTTCGGATGGAAATGGTGCAGTCTTCTTCACCGATTTCCCAGGTTTTCACAAAATCCGAAACTTCAAGTTTTTTAGGTAAAATGTTTTCGGCCAGCGTCTCACTTTTAATATAAGCTTCCATCGACTCAATTGAATCTTCAAGCTGATCAGAGCCGTCGAAACCAATTTCTATACGGTCAACCACTTCAAAATCTGCTTCCTTACGCATGTTTTGAATGCGGTTGACAAATTCCCGTGCCAATCCTTCTTGAACAAGCTCGGTACTAAGCTCCGTATCGAGAGCCACACTCAAGCCGTTTTCTGTTTCAACAGACCAGCCCTCCAATCCATCCCGCCTGATTTCCAGATCTTCGCTGCCCAGGCGCACAATACCATGTTCGCCAAGATCAAGCTCAATGGAGCCGTTCTTTTCATAGTCGGTTATTTCTTCTGTTGAAAGCTCTCTTACCCTGGGAGTAAGTGACTTCATTTTTTCTCCCAGCTTTTTGCCAAGTACAGAGAAATTAGGCTTTGCGGATTTCTTGACGATTCCTGAATCATCATCCACAAATTCAATATCCTTAACGTTCACTTCATCCAGAATAATATTCTTAACCGACTCAATTGCCTGCCGGTCTTCATCGTCTTCAAGCGGCAGAATAATCCGGGCCAGCGGTTGCCTTACATTTATTTCAATTTTATTACGAAGGCTCAAAACCATAGAAGATATCTGACGAGCCAGCTCCATTCTGTGTTCCAGCTGCTTGTCAATGGCCGTTTCTTCAACTGTCGGATAAAAGGAGATATGAACCGATTCCTCATCCTGTTTCGTAACCTGATTCAGGCGCTGATACAGCCATTCTCCCAAAAACGGGGCAATGGGGCTCAGCAGTTTCGATATATCTACCAGGCATTCATACAGAGTCTGGTAAGCGGCCGTTTTATCCAGGCTCTTGCCTTCTTTCCAGAAACGACGGCGATTTCGCCGCACGAACCAGTTACTTAATTCTTCTACAAAACCTTCTATCTCACGGGCAGCCTTGGTGGGTTCATAATCACCCAGATACTCATCGACCAACTTGACAGTAGTGTTGAGCCGGGAAATCACCCATCGGTCCATCTCAACTCTGTCCCCCACGGGTATCGGTGCGCCCGAATAGGTAAAGCCGTCAATATTAGCATACATGGCAAAGAACGAATAGGTATTTACAATAGTATTAAAAAACTTTCGCTGGGTTTCTTCCAGACCATCCGTACTGAATTTCAGGTTTTCCCATGGTGATGAATTGCTCATCATATACCAGCGAACAGTATCAGCACCATACTTCTGGATCACATCAAACGGCTCAACAGTATTCCCTTTCGACTTGCTCATCTTTTCACCGTTTTCGTCGAGTACCAGTCCATTGGAAACCACATTCTTATATGCGGGCTGATCAAACAGCATGGTTCCGAGTGCGTGCAGCGTATAAAACCAGCCGCGCGTCTGATCGACACCTTCCGCTATAAAATCAGCAGGGAAATTATTCTTGAATTTCTTTTTATTCTCAAAAGGATAATGCCACTGTGCAAAAGGCATGGAACCGGAATCGAACCAAACATCAAGCAGGTCCGGAATACGACGCATGGTTCCGCCCTTTGGACCTTTCCATGTAATTTCATCGATATAGGGACGGTGCAGATCTATTTTCTCATCATCAGGCAAACCCGCCTTCTTCTTCAGCTCTTCAACGCTGCCTATAACCTCGATATAATCGGAATCTTTATCGCTCATCCATAACGGGATGGGAGTTCCCCAGTAACGCTGGCGCGAGACTGCCCAGTCAACATTATTTTCAAGCCACGTCCCAAAGCGTCCGGTCCCCGTACTTGGTGGTTTCCAGTTTATCTTCTTATTGTAGTTCACCATTTTGTCTTTAACATCAGTCGTACGAATAAACCATGACTCAACGGGATATGACATCAAAGGTGTTCCCTTCCGCCAGTCGAAAGGATAATTATGGATATGCGTTTCGTGCTTATACATCAGATGTTTGTCCTTTATAGCACGTGAAATATCTTTGTCGGCTTCCTTAAACCACTGGCCTTCAAAATCGGGAGCGTCTTCAGTAAATTTACCCTCAAGATCGATAGGATTGAACATCGGGATATCAGCCTTCTTGCATGATTCAAAGTCATCGGCACCAAAAGCCGGTGCGGTATGCACAATACCGGTACCTTCGTCGGTGGTTACATAATCAGCAGGAATAACCCTCCAGGCTTCTTCCCTGTCATATTTTTTCAGGGCATATTCAAATACAGGATCGTAGGTCCAGTCGATCAAATCTTTACCGGAATATTCCTCGACGATTTCGTAGTCGTGATCGATGACATCCTCCAGGCAATCTTTGGCAAGAATATAATGCTCTGTACGATCGCCTTCCGAAAGCTTGATTTTAGCATACGTCAGCTTTGGATTAACCGCGAGAGCCATATTTGAAACGATCGTCCATGGTGTCGTTGTCCAGGCTAGAAAATAGACATCTTCAGCCAGCCCCACCTTAAACTTTACAAAAATCGACGGGTCCTGGATCTCTTCATATCCAAGGCTAACCTCATGCGATGATAAAACGGTACCGCTGCCGGGAGAATACCACTGGATTTTATATCCCTGATAAACAAGTCCCTTTTCATACAGCGTCTTAAATGCCCACCAAACCGATTCTATATACTCGTTATCAAACGTCACATAAGGATCGTCAAGGTCAACCCAATATGCCATGCGATTGGTAAGTTTATCCCATAAATCCTTATACCTGAGAACACTGGTCCGGCACTTCTCATTATATTCAGCAACGCCAAACTCCTCAACCTGGGCGCGGCCCTCAAGACCCAGTTCTTTCTCTACCTCGATCTCAACAGGTAACCCGTGGGTATCCCATCCTCCTTTTCGTTCAACCCTGAAACCTTTCAGGGTTTTATAACGACAGAACATATCTTTCACCGTACGCGACATCACATGATGAATGCCGGGCTTGCCATTGGCCGTCGGAGGACCTTCATAAAAAGTAAAGGGAATCCCCTCTTCCCGTGTAGAAAGGCTTTTTTCGAAGATATTT
>CAZPWQ010000063.1:0-19230 GCA_964590495.1 uncultured Balneolaceae bacterium | reverse complement strand
ACGATAACAGCAAAAAGGAGAGAAGGTTTTTTCATAGAATACATATAGAAGTTCTTTTTTATTGGTGAACGATACTGAAAGAGTTTAATATCGGAAAAGCTTAGTGTTAGTAAAAAAGAAAATTTCCCGTCGGGCGGCCTGCCTGCACGAAGCCACTGCAAATTTTATTAGCATATTTATGGAAGTTTCGGCGTAGGCAGGCTGATTCTGCCGTCCGATGGGTATGGAGGGGCAGCTGATTAGAATTATAGAATTCCTATTTTCTGTTTGCTGTGGATTAGCATCCGTAGCAGCCGACCCACCCTAAATCCCTCCCTATTCCACTGAAATCCACAGTGGAACAAGGAGGGACTTTTTTCTCTTGCTGAAATCTTAGAAAAGAGTCACTCCTTCCTTGTTCCGATGGGTTTTATCGGAATAGGGAAGGAGCCGGAGGATGCTCTACGAAGCCCCGTCTCGGGCGTAGTTGAGGATGGGTCTGAAAAAGCAACGAGTCCTGTCAAACCCGTCGGACCGCAGAATCAGCGGTCTGACGGGACAAATCCCATCAGACGGCTGACTTTGCCGTCCGATGGGTAAGAAGGGGCTAAATCAAAATAATCAGGCTTACAACCAGGAAGCAGAGCAGTATCAGCGCCATAGCAGCGCTGATTGGCACGGTAACGCCGTCGGTTTCTATAGGATGATCGCTCCCCGGAATGGTGAGATTCAGGACCAGGTGTCACTTCCATTTTGTGCGTACCTCCCTGACTTAGTTAACACTGCCGGCATTTTTTGCTCTTTGAAAGTCTATCATTTCTGTGAGAGGTTGGATTCAGGACCTGTTCGTACAAGAATAAAACAGCACAAAGCACCTGGTTTCGGGTTGAAGGAGCCACCTGCCGCACTTCAGCCAGGTCAGATACTTAACAGAAAGAGTATTATATCAACCTGTTATCGCAACTCTATTTGTGATAACATCAAGAGATAATGCGTCCTTTGGAATTAAATGGAATATTTGTGTACAATAGAGCCTGTAAGATAAAATTTTATCGAACAGTAGCTTTTATATAATTATAGGTTAGGTGTACCATAATAAATCAAGATTCTTACTTGAGCTTTAAAAACTCTATGAATAAAACAGACATCTTAGCAAATGCAGTTACAATAGAAGAATCTTCTCTTTCTTCATTGTATTACTGGCTTCAATATGAAAAACATACCTGGATCTTAGGATCTGGGATTGGCTGGTTACCTTACAGTATTGTTTCAATGATAGTATCCATTGCAGCTATAATTTTCACTCCTTATATGCTTTGGCATTTATTTCAAGCAAAGTGGTATAAAGCAATCATCACTTTTTGTTCAATTGTAATTTTACCATTTCTTATTCATCAAATTGTTCAAATTGATAACTCAACAATCTCCTTTTCACTAGGATTTCTCCCACTTATAACTTTTTATTTTTACACTTATGTGATTAGTTACTTGATTGGAGAACATTTAAATAAGTTGAAAACAATTAGAAGGTGGGAGAAAGAGAATTTAGTCAATCCAGAATCTATAAAGTAAAGGCTACACCTAACAAGCGCATCAACGGCGGACAGGCCTCGCCATCCCTTGCCAGCTTCACTTTTTATAGTTACTCTTTCTATTGTAAATAATTCAATACTCCTGCGCCTGCCGGTTATGAGCGGGGCCGTTAGGTGTACAATTGAAACTCAAAATTAATTTTCATGGACTTTACTACTACAGAAGAATTAGCAAATTCGGATCCAGAGTATCCAGAAGGTTGGCCTCCAGAAGAATATTATAACTATGCATCAGAAATAACTAGAGACCAAGTAAATAAATTAACTGAGTTGGTAGAATCTAACTCAAATGAAACAAAGATCGATAGTTTTTTAAGAGAGAATCAGACGATATTAACTTCGCCTTTAGACTGGGGGTCAACAGGTCATCATGGAGCCTGGGTACTGTCTCAACAAACTATTAGAATGAATTTGACAAGTAGTAAACCTGGTTTAATACCCGATTTTATCATTGGAGGTAGAAATTCTGGTGGTTTTAGTTGGTGGATTGTTGAACTAAAAGGTGCAAATCACAAATATTTTGTCGAAAAGGGTAATCATTTAAAATTTAGTGACCAACTTAACAAGGGAATTTGTCAAACTTTATCATATATAGATTATTGCGATGAGATCCAGTCATTTATTCGGGATCAAATTGGATTAAACAATTTTAGAGAACCTAAAGGTTTAATATTAATTGGTCGAAGTAGTGAATTTGAAAAAAATGAGCAAAAGAGAAAATTGAAATCAGTTTGGAATAGATCTTATAAATCTAAGTTAGAAATTCGAACCTATGATGCTCTAGCTAGTGTGGCCAATAAATTATGTGGCCATTGGCAAGAATAAATTGTACAGCTAATGCGCATTAAATGGACGTGCTTCGCCGTTGGCTGCCGGTTTCGATTTTGTAAGTTTCCATAGTACATTTTAAAACAAATTCAACGCTACTTTGCACGCCCCTTATGCGCAATGTCGTTAGGGTACAAACATTTGTTACTAAGCTATGGCACAAAAAGAATTTTGGGAAATAATTATAAGTGATGAAGATAAAAGCTTTGAAATACTTGGGAAAACTTTTGATGATATTTGGCTAACAAATAAAGTTGTTGAAATGCAACATGCTGGCATAAGTATTCGATGTGACACACCTTCTTCAGATCACAGCAAAAAAAGGATAATTAGATCTTTCGAATCTCAGAGTTATAGCTATAAAGAAGGTTTATTTCGGGAATTGAAGAAGGTCTATCAGAAAAAATCTTAATTAATTATGGATTGGACTGCTCTTTTTCAGGGATTAGGAATAGGTGGGGTTTTAATTGCAGCCTTCACCTATCTCGCTAAGACAAGTATTGAAACATTTTTAAACAGAAATTTAAAGTCTTTTGAAGCCGAGTTAAAAAATAAGAATGAACAATCGCTTGAAGAGTTTAGGCACTCACTACATCTAGTAGAAAAAGAACATGAACTCAAATTCAGCAAATTGCATGAAAGAAAAGCAGAAATAGTAGCTGAACTTTACAAGCTATTGAAAAACGCTTCTAAAAAAGTCGAAAGCTTTTTGAGACCAATGGGATTTGCTTCAGAACCTTCCAAAGATAAAAAAGCAGAAGAAGCTTTTGAATCATTATTTGAGTTCATTGAGTACTATGATATGCACAAAATATATTTTAGAAAAGAACTCTGTGAGACAATTGATGAATTTATTGATCAAATCCGAAAACCAACATATAAATTTAACCGTGCTTTAAGACATAAAGGAAATCCATCTCCTGAAAAGCTTGGGAAACTTGATCAAGTATGGGATGAAAGTTGGGATTCTTTTAAAGACAAAGTTCAACCTTCTATTAAAGCCATTGAAGAAGAATTCAGAAAGATTTTGGGCGTCATTTAATTGTACGGCTAACCCACTGATGCTGCGGTCTTTTAGAAATGACGCCATAGGTGGGTTATGGGGCAGGTAAAAAAAACATCTCCATTGTCATCCCTGTAGAAGTTAGATAATTCATTGACAAATTCAGTTGGCAGAAAAAGATCCGGCCTTTGAATCGTTGGCGGGAACAGGCACAGGTTGGTGCGCGAGGTGGATAATTTCACACCGGTGAGGTATCCAGAAGCAATTGTAAAACGTGAAGGACCATTGAAATTATCCCGCGCGCCGACCGAAGCCGCCGACAAGGATTCATCAGCCGGTGGCTTTTTGGGTTCGTTTTTGTCCACACAAAAAGGAACAAGGAAAGACTAGGATAAAGCTGCAATTTAATATCCAGCTGCAGATCCTGATCCCGAAAGCTCATATGTTTACAATAAGTAATAAGAAAAGATAACTATTATATTTCTCCCATTCCCAATATTGGGAATAGCAACTTTTATAGTTGTTAATATACACTGGTCAGGGCCGGTCTGGAAACTCCTACGCGAAAGCAAACACTATCGCCCAATGGCCGATAGATGTACACCGAAAGGTATAACCAGACCGGTTTTCCTGTCGTTGACGTCCAACAGTACCTACAGAGTTGTTTCTGAAACCCAGGGCAATATCTACCATTCATGAGCTATGCGCAGGCGTCAGGATCCTACCAATAGTTAATCTTAATAAAATTATCTATCAGCGATATGATCTATAGTCTCGGAACCGATGTCTCCAAAGATGAGTTCATTGCTTGCCTGCAACGCTACAAGCTAACCGAACAAACCTATGAGGTTATCGCTCGAAAAACATTTAAAAATACCGCTTCGGGATTTAAAGTCTGCATGAGGTGGACCCGCCAACATACAAAAAAACAACCTGCCCCGGTTCGCTGCACGATGGAAGCGACCGGCGTGTATTATGAGCCCCTGGCATTGTTTATCGAGGAAAACCACCCGCAGATTCACCTGGCGGTAGTTCTGCCCAGTCAGTCCAAAAACTATATCCAGTCCAGAGGATTACGTAGCAAAACCGATAAAATTGATGCCTATGGACTGTCCTTAATGGGCGCCGAACGAAAGCTATCTGCCTGGAAGGGCATTGACTCCTTCTGGCGTCGACTACGGGCGATGACCCGCACCCGGGGCAACCTGCTGGATCAGCGTACGCAGATGCGTAACCAGCTGCATGCTCATCATCATAGCGGTGCTTCTGCCCCTGAGGTTGTGCAGTCTCTGCAGGAATGCATCGATTCATTAAGCCGACAAATTGACCGGCTGAGCGGACTGATCCGCAAGCATTTAAAATCACGCAACGAGTTACGTCTTCCCATCGAATGCCTGAGGAGTATTTATGGGGTCGGCATGCTCACCATTGCATCTGTGCTGGCTGAGACCAACGGATTTGAACAATTTTACAGCATCAGCCAGCTGATCAGTTTTAGCGGCTATGATGTGGTTATCCGGGAGTCGGGTAAATGGAAAGGCAAAGCGACTATTTCCAAACAAGGCTCTAAATACATCCGCAAGGCGATGTATATGCCCGCATCAACAGCCATTCGTGGGCAAAATCCCTTGCAAGAGCTTTACCAGCGCCTGTTAGGTAAACACAACACGAAGATGAAAGCCCACGTAGCCGTACAAAAGAAACTGTTAACCTATATGTACATCTTATGGAACAAGCAGGAACGCTTTGATCCACAACATATCCGGCGCCAGCAAGACTATCATAATAATGTAGCCCCACCCGAAGGCGAGGCTACTGTAGATACATCACTGGCCGTAGCTCAATGATGCTCTTTAAAGGGGAAAATAAAACAATATATTGACTTTTAACACAGTACCTTTCGGGACAGGATGACACAGGATGCCTGCGGGGGATTAACCAAATGTCAACGAATTACGTAACTTCTACAGGAATGACACCATGGGTTGGTGGGATTTTATTCGGAGGATCGGTCAAAAAGCACCGAGCCCTGTCGAACCCGTCGGCCCGCAGAATCAGCGGTCGGACGGGAAAGCGTCTATATCAAAATAATCAGGCTTACTACCAGAAAACAGAGCAGTATAAGAGCCATAGCGGTGCTAATGGGCACGGTAACACCGTCTGTTTCTATGGGATGATCGGAGCCGGGAGTAATCAGGTTCAGGGCTTTAAGTGGATTTTTGGAAAATCTTGCCAGCTTGCCTGCAACAGCGAGGCTGATCCTTTCTGCAAATCCGTAAAACCGATTGGGTATATTTACAAAAATAATTCTTACAATATATGCCGGCCGCCGGTAGAACCAGTCGGTATCAAGTGAAATTGTCGGAGCTATATTCAATTTGTTTCGAAGCAGCCAAAAACCTACAAATCCGAATAAAAGGATCTGAGTCATTTCTACCAGGTGGTAGGCTGTATAAGGCTCATATTCTACGGGAAATGTCAGATAATTGTAGAGCAGAGAAGGATAAACACCGAACAGGATACAGAAAAATGCCGCCATTGCCATCCCAACTTTCATATTCAAAGGTACTTTACCGACAGTAAATTCACTTTTAGCTTCGCCAAACCAGGTGAAATAGGGCAGTTTTAATCCGGTGTGCAGGAACGTACCGATCGAAGCCAGCAGGAGTATTATTGTTGCAGTATCCATATGAGCATCACCGACGGCACTGATAATCATCGATTTGCTGATGAAGCCATTGAGAAGCGGCGCACCGGAAATTGCCAGTCCGCCAATTATGTACATGCCAACAACCCACGGCATTTTACGTGCAAAACCGCCGAGTTCGGAAAGTTTGTTTTTGCCGGTAGCATACATCACAGCCCCGGCTCCCATAAAAAGCAATGATTTATATAAAATATGGCTGAAAGCATGAGCCGTAGCACCGTTCAATGCCATTTCGGTACCAATACCGATGCCTGTCACCATATAACCAATCTGGCTGATGATACTGTAAGCCAGGATTTCACGGATATCATTCGCAAGAAGCGCATAGATAGTTCCGTAGATAGCCATAACAAGTCCAGCCCATATCAGCACTTCCCAGCCCGGAAATATGCGAAGCAAAACATACACCGCTGATTTTGTCGTCAGGGCACACATGAATATGGCCCCTGTAATAGTAGCTTTGGGATAAGCATCCGCAAGCCAGGCATGCAGTGGCGGTACTGCGGCATTCAATGATATTCCGGTCAGCATAAATAAATGAGCTGTTGTATATGATTCATTTAAAGAGCTGATCAGCAGGGAACCTCCCTGTGACAGGTGAAGAAGGATACCGGTAAACAGAAGTCCGCCACCAAAAAAGTGTACGAGGAGGTATCGCATACCGGCCCTGTCGGATGAAGTTGTACGCCGTGCCCAAATGAGATAGGTGGAAGCGGCTGCCATAATTTCCCAAAAGATAAAAAGGGTAAAATAATCACCGGCAAAGGTAACACCGAGGGCACCTCCGGCATAAACCAGGGCAGAGGTCTGCTGTCCCAGTTCTTTCATATGCAGGGCATAGACGCCGCCGACTACGGTAATCAGCCCAAAAATAGTTCCGAAAACCCGGCTTAGCGCATCCACCTTGAGCAGGTGAAGCTCATAACTTGCAAATGAAGTCTGCAGCAGGCTACCTTCAGGGAGTGTCCACAGCACGGCCAGACCGAGTGTGGCAATAGCAATAAATGCCTGTCCCCGGTTATTCTTGGGAATCATTGGCAACAAAAATGCGCCGGCAATTAAAATCACCGCGGGTATGGTGAAGAGATCAACCATCATAATAGTCTTCGTCGCTTAAGATGAAAAATTTCCCCAGCCACCTGGAGACGTAGATAATAATAATCGAGCCGAATAATGCCATCCATATATAGAAAGCGGGAATATGGCTCCACCAGTGGTCGCCACTATGTTCGACTATAGTGAAATCAACAATGATGCTGATTAACGCAAGAACTCCAAGTGCTATCCAATGCCGGTTCTTCATAATTACAGTGTGTTAAAAATGCTTGAGGCTATGGTCGAAGCCAGTTCAAAAAAGTGGAAAAACAGGTCCGGGAATATTCCGAATATCACCGATGCCGTTGCTGTTATCATAATCGGAACTACCATAAAGGGTGAAGCTTCGCTGTGTCCCTCCAGCTCTTCCCCCCCTTTCCTGAAATATGCTCTGTGAATAATAGGAAAGAAGTATCCGATATTCAGCAGTCCGCTCACAACTAAAACCAGGGCGGGTAAAATCATATCGCCTTCCAGTACTCCTGCAACGAGGTACCACTTGCTTACGAAACCGTTGATTGGCGGCACGCCGGCAAGTCCGAGAGAGCCGATAGTAAAAGCCGCCATCGTCCATGGCATAACTTTGGCGATACCATTCAGGTTGCTGATATTCTGTTTGTGCAGGTTTACATAGATCGCTCCGGCACAGAAGAACAGGGTGATTTTCATTGTGGCATGAGTAGCAATATGCATAATGCTTCCTGTAAGTCCTATGGGTGTAAGTAATGCTGCTCCCAATACAATATAGGAAAGATGTCCTACCGTGGAATAAGCCAGCCGCCGTTTCAGGTTATCCTGGGCAAACGCCAGAAGTGATGCCATGATAATGGTTAATCCCGCCACTATAATCAGAATATCATTAAGCCCGAATTCCGCCATCACTTCCGGACCAAAGACAAAATGAACAACACGAATGACGCCAAAAACGCCCGATTTTACAACAGCTACAGCGTGCAGTAAAGCACTTACCGGTGTTGGAGCTGCCATCGCGGATGGCAGCCAGCTGTGGATCGGCATAAGGCCTGCCTTAACGCCCACGCCGCCGAGGAATAACAGGAAAAGCAATACAGCTGTGGTTTTGGTCAGATCAACATCACCGAAAATACCGCCGGGCGTGAATTCCAGAGTACCTGTCAGGGCATAGGTGATTCCCATAGCGGCAATAAGCAACAGTCCGGCTGTCAACGTGTACACAAGGTATTTGCGGCCGGCCCTGATCGCTTTTTTAGACTCGTTATGGATGACAAGCGGGTAAGTGGCAATAGTCAGTATTTCATAAAAAATGACGAACGTCAGCAGGTTAGCTGAAAAGGCGATACCTATTGTTGCGGAGAGACACACGGCAAAGCTGGCAAAATAACGGGTTTGTTTTATTTCTCCGTGGCCTCGCATGTATCCGATGGAATAGAATGAGGTGAAAATCCAAAGTCCGGAGGCAATTATGGCAAAGAAAACACCGAAAGTATCGGCCCTGAGGGCCAGGGGCATTTCGGGAGCAACATTAAAAAGAGTGATTTCTATGACCCGGCCTTCAAGTGCTGCAGGTAAAAGCGTAAGTACCAGCAGGAATTTTATAACGGCAGCCAGGATGGTCCAGAATTCGCGCAGGTTAGGTTTGTTGGAACTCAACAATATAAAAGGCACCGCGGCAAGCGATACAAGTACGGCAAATAACGGGACGAAAGTAAGCTCCATGTTCAGCGTTAATTTCTTTAGTTAAAATCCAGCGGGAAACATAGTTACGATGGCAGAAACAATAAATGCATTTAGCAGACCAACGGCGATAATACCGACGGCGATAACCGAGGTAGTCCAGAGCATAGAAGGATTGACTTCGTTACGTGTTATCGGTTTCTCGTAAATAGAATCGGATACCTCGTGTTCTTCGGCATCGGGACTTTTGAGATAGATCTTTTCAAGGATCCGGAAGAAGTACACAGCGTTCAGCAGAGAACTGATTAAAATTATGGCGAGCAGCAGCCAGTTGCTGTTTTCTATGGTTGCCAGCGCCAGATACCACTTGCTGAAGAAACCGGCAAGAGGGGGCAGACCAACCATTGAAAGTGCAGACGTGGCGAAGGCGGCCATCGTCCAGGGATATTTTTTGCGGTAGCTGTCATCAAATTTTGTAATATCGGTATGTCCCTCTTTTACACGTAGATTTCCTGCAACAAGAAAGAGACATGCTTTCATTAATGCATGATTAAGTATATGCAGCACAGCCCCGATAAAACCAAAAGGATTTGCGAGGCTGATGCCCATGATGATATATCCTATCTGCGATACACTGCTGTAGGCCAGCATTTTTTTAAGTTCGCTCTGTGCTATAGCCATCATGGATCCATACAAAATACCGATGCCGGCAAGTATTCCGATAATGTCAGTAATGGGAAGTATCGAATCTACAATATCAATACCGAACATAAACAGCACCACACGCAGCAATATGTAGGCTGCAACTTTGGTTCCTATCGGTGCAATAAGTGCCGAGGAGGTTGATGATGCAAAAGTATATGAATCGGGCAGCCATCCGTGCAGGGGGAAAAGCGCTGATTTAATCCCGACACCTACTATCATTAAAATCAAAGCAGACAGTACAGCTGAATTTCCGATAACTTCCGGTAACATTGTGCTTACATCAATAATATTGAGTGTTCCGGTAATGGTATAGAGAAAACCCACTCCAAGAAGATAAAGCGAGCCTCCGACAGTACCGATGATCAGGTACCGAAAGGCGGCATAGGATGCACGTTTTGCCCCGATTGCAATAAGCGCGTAACTGGACAGCGAAGAAATTTCAAGAAAGACATAGAGATTAAATAGGTCGCCGGTCAATACCATGCCGTTGAAACCCAGCATGAGCAGCATGGTCACCGTATAATATGCGGTTTGTTTACCATGGAATTCCAGTTTTCCGATTAGGTGCGAGTGAATGAGAACAAGCAGTGCTATGGCATTGATAACCAGTACGATAAAGGCTGATAATCCGTCATAAACAAACTCAATGCCAACAGGAGGCTCCCATCCACCGAAGAGATAACGCAACCGTTCTCCGCCGGTTAACAAGTTATAGAAACCCATGGCTGAAAAAGCCGTCGCTAATGCCGCACCGGCAACAGCCAGATAATAAGACAATCTCCATTTCCATAATCCGACAAAGGGAATGAGAACAGAGAAGAAAAGAAATGTAAGAGGAATTAAAGCCGGTATATCGGATCCGATCATTGAATCTTTTTTAGCAGTTCTCGTTCATTCAGAGTTTCATATCGATTATAAATGGAAATAAGCAGTGTAAAGGCCACTCCCAGAGTAGCTACACCTACCACAATAGCCGTAAGCATCAGGGTATGGGGCAGTGGATTCATATAATTTGATACTTCAGAAACCGGCAGGTCATAGCTTCTGACCGGAACTGAGGCGTCCCATTTAGTAGCGATAGAAACAAAGAAAAGGATAACTCCGGCCTGGAAAATCGAGAGTCCGATCGTTTTTTTGACAAGATTTCGTTTGATCAGCATTCCATAAAGCCCGATAGCCAACAAAATTATAGTAAACCAATAGGCATAGTGTCCCAAAAAGAAGTCAATCATAATCCTCACCTTTCACCATATTGTCGAAAATTGAAACCAGCACAGCCATCACGGTCAATCCTATACCAAGTTCAATGATCAGGATACCCCAGAAGCGTAAATCTGCGCCATCGAGGCCCGGCAGGGGCAGCTGTTCGTAATCGAGGAAATATCCTCCCGCGATCATAGCAACCAGGCCTGTTCCGAAATAGATAATTACTCCGATAACAGCGAGTGGTGTAGTCAGATAATCGCGAAATTGTATTCTTGAAATGCGTCTTCCGCTGGTGATGCGTATCAAAAGTAATGATGCAGCTAACAGTGTGCCACCCTGGAAACCACCGCCCGGACTGTAATGGCCGTGAAAAATTACATACGCGCCGAATATCATGATATACGGACTAAGCAGCCGGGAACCGAGAAGGACAATTGGACTGGCGATCTTTTTTTTCATTCTTCGTCCCTCCGTTTTCTGAGCAGAAGAAAACAGATCATACCGGCGGTAAATATTACTACCTGCTCACCCAATGTATCCATACTGCGGTAGTCGCCTAAAACGACGGTAACCATATTCGGCGTATGAGCATCTTCATAAGCGTTTTCGATATAATAATGCCCCGCAACTTCGGTATCGGTCAAACTTTTTTCGTGGTGCATCTGGTTGTCGGGGTTTCCGCGCTGTGGCAGATCCATAGCTGCGTATAACAGCACACCGGTAAATGCGATAATCAAAATAAGATGTAAATACTTCAATCTACTGTACGGTTTGTAGTTTGATAAAGTGCGACTATGAATAAAATACCTGTAACACCGGCTCCGACCACAGCCTCTGTAAATCCGACATCAACAGCTCCCATTGTTATAAATAAAAGAGCCATGAGAAAACTAAAAGCTGTGAGCATTACCACTGCGATAAGCAGATCCTTCGTTTCCAGCGCAATAATGGCTGTAATCAGCAGGAATACAAAAAGTATAAGTTCCAGTTCCCAATACATCAGGCTTTATTCTCCTCCTTATTTTTGCCGGTGAAAAGTGGTTTGAGCCCGGTCTCGTAAGCGGCACGTGCCAGGGCGTGTGCACCGATCGGGTTGGATAGTGCTATAAATAATAAAATCAGGAAAAGCTTGGCACTGTTAAGATGCCATCCTTCGTAAATAATCAACCCGGTAATAACCAGGAGCAGGCCCAGTGTGTCACTCTTGCTGGTTGAATGCGTCCGGGAGTAAAAACCGGGAAGGCGTATCAAACCATAGCTTCCGATAAAGAGGAAGAAAATGCCGGAAACAACAAAAATAACGGTAAGTATGTCCCTGATTTCACTCATCGTAATGCACCTCCAAAGTTTCAAAATATTTGGCAACAGTAATTGATCCGATAAAGCCCAGGATAGCGTAAGCCAGTGTAATATCAATAAACATATCAATCCTGTCGAAGATGTAACCTGTCAAGCAGATCAGGACGATTGTCTTTGTTGCAATGGCATTGGTGCCGAGCAGCCTGTCAAAAACCGTAGGTCCTTTCACCACCCGGTACGCCGGAATCACAATAATAGCGGTAAGAATCACTGCGCTGTACAGGAAAAAAGTATGCATTACAGTTTGTCGTTATCTGTGATTATGGATACATCTGAAACTACCGGGTATCCTTCATTGGTGAAAAGGTTCAGAACTTTTCTGGGCATGGTATCATCAATTATACCCTTGTACGACCGGGGCATAATAGCGTGCACCAGGAATTCATCTCCATGTATATCTACCGTCAGTGTTCCCGGTGTCAATGTAATGGAATTCCCTAAAATCATTTTAGCATGAGCGCTTGGAAGATTGACTTTAAAACGGATCATTTGGGGCTCTATCGGAAGAGAAGGACTCAATATTACACGGGCCACTTGTATTCCTGAAACCAGTATTTGCCAGGCCAGCCAGAAGAGATAAAGAAACAGTTTCCAATAGCGCAGTTCTTCAAGAACATCCACTTCATCTTCAAAATACTTGTGTTTCCTCAGCTGGTAGTTAAGTGCAAGTACACATGCTACACTGGCTATACCCATCAGTCCGTGAACGACATCAAAAAAACCACTCATGATGAACCAGAATGCCAGCAGAGTGGTAAAGGAAATTATAAGATTACGAAACGAGAGCGTCTTCAAAAGAGACAGATCTTTTAGTTGATAAATTACGTCTGCTAAAACAGGCACTTAACATACAAATTCTGGAGAATAGCTGAAATAAGAGATTGCTATAATCGAACCGGTTTAACAAAACTTTAACAATTTAAAGCTAACTGATACCTAAGAATATTTGGTAAATAAGCGATAGAAACTCTAAAGTTTTATTGAGAAATTCAAAATTTTTTAATGGAACGCGGATAATGCAGATCCGGTAGATTATCGCGGATTATATCTTCTATCTCCGACTCCTTCTCGGCTGTTACACAGAGGGACACGAAGAAGCACAGAGTTTCACAAAGACATCTCCATTAGGACCATTGAAGGTCAATCTTCTTTTCATAATTGTGCTTTGGTTTTTCTCTGTGGTCCTTCGTGCTCCTTTGTGCAACTGTGTTACAGCCCACGAGAAACTTTTTAAAGGATTCTGTTGATGATTGAAGTGTTACCTATATTCATATCGGTATTAAAAGCTCCCAAAAGAATTGAATTTATACGCTTTACAAAAATTTAAAATCTCTCTTGAGAAAGCCGGGTTTGAATCTTTTTCGTTTACAGATTTTTAAGTACCTTGTGGACGAAATTTTGAGGCAAAACCTTTGAAAATAATTTTAATGGATTCCGCTACAACGCTTGTCAGTCTTATTGTTCTTCTGCCACTCCTCGGCTTTCTCATCAATGGACTTTTGGGACTTAGTTCCAAACCTTATAGAAATAAAAAGGCCATAATTGGCATCCTCTCGAATTTTGTTGTCTTTGTTCCTTTTGTTATTGCTGTCTACTTCTTTATCAATATGGGTCAGGATTCAGATCCCATATTTGTCACTCTCTTCACCTGGATTGAAGCAGGAGCCTTCAGTGCGGATATCGCTTACCAGATAGACCAACTATCCATAATGATGACGTTGATAGTGACCGGTGTAGGATTTCTGATACACCTTTATTCCATTGGTTATATCTGGGAGGATGAAGGTTACTGGAAATTTTTTGCCTATCTGAATCTCTTCATCTTTGCAATGCTGAATCTCGTACTGGCCGACAATCTGCTGCTTCTTTTTCTCGGCTGGGAAGGCGTCGGACTTTGTTCATACCTGTTGATCGGTTTCTGGTATGCCGACATGGGAAATTCGGATGCGGCCAAAAAGGCCTTTATATATAACAGGGTAGGGGATTTCGCATTCCTGTTGGCGATGTTCATGGTTTTCCAGCATGTGGGGAGCCTTCGTTTTGAAACGATACTGACCGACCTCAGCGTAATTCCCGGAGAAGACAAATTCTGGATAGGACTGTTGTTGTTTATTGGAGCCACCGGTAAAAGTGCCCAGATTCCATTATTCGTGTGGTTGCCTGATGCGATGGCTGGTCCCACTCCCGTTTCGGCGCTTATCCATGCCGCCACGATGGTTACTTCCGGTATTTACCTGATATCGCGCATGTCTACGATGTATGTGATGTCTCCTGAAATAATGATGATCATTGCTGTTATCGGTGCGCTGACTGCTGTCGTGGCCGCTACTATTGCCCTGACCCAAAACGATATCAAGCGCGTCCTCGCATATTCGACCATATCACAGCTCGGGTATATGTTTCTTGCTTTGGGGTCTGGTGCATTTACGGCCGCGATGTTTCATCTGATGACACATGCCTTTTTTAAAGCCTGCCTCTTCCTCGGTTCGGGATCTGTGATCCATGCTATGGAACATGTCGAACACGGGCTGCATGAAGAGGGGCACGAGGTACATTTTGATCCACAGGATATGCGTTTTATGGGAGGCCTGAAGGAGTATATGCCTTCCACTTATATGACATTTCTTATTTCCACAATTGCCATCGCGGGTATTCCGCCGCTGGCTGGATTTTTTTCAAAGGACGAAGTATTGGCCTTTGCATTTAATGCCGGTTTCGGTGAATTCGCTGGAAGTCTCTATATCCTGCTTTGGGTCATTGGAATTGCCACTGCTTTTTTAACGGCATTATATATGTTCCGCCTCACATTCGGTACCTTCAACGGCGAATTTAAACTGCCAGGAAAAGTAGCCGGTGCCGAAGGGGCTGAGAAGCATTTGCACGAAAGCCCTCCAACGATGACCGTCCCGTTATGGACGCTCGGAGGTTTGTCAGTAGTCGGTGGTTTCCTGGGAGTCCCGAATTTTATTGTTGAGACATTTACCGGCGGAGAGGCTCATGTAAACCTGTTGCACGACTGGCTGTATACTGTTGCTGCCGATTTCGAGCTTACTCTTTCCCATTCGGTTGAATGGATCCTGATGATCGTGTCTATACTTGTAGCCTTCGGCGGTCTGGCAGTGGCATATCGTATGTACAACAGCGGTGCTACCGAAGAGCCTGACACCCGGTTGGCCGGACGTCTGGGTGTGTTCTATGAAACATGGAAAGAAAAATACAGTCTCGATGAAATTTATGAAGGTCTCATCGTGCATCCGACCGTACGATTTTCGGATAGAGGTCTGGCCAGATTCGATATGAAGATTATAGACGGTTTTGTAAATATGGTGGGTGGAATAGTCCGGCTTTTCGGAAGTGTCATCCGCTATGTACAGACCGGTGTCACATCCAGTTATGCACTGGCACTGGTGATTGGTGTCCTGATAGTTTTAAGCATGTTGATCCTGTAAATTAGATTTGATAATGGAATTACTTCTGAATATTTGTATTTATTTACCGCTCGTGGGAATCGCTGCAATACTTGTAGCGCGGAGCGACAAAGCTGTGAAATGGACGAGCTTTATAGTGACAACGGCTACATTTCTGTTGTCGATTCCATTGTTACTGAATTTTGATATAGCCAATTCTTCTACAGCACAATACCTGACGGAGGGAAATACTGTTCTTGCCGGACTTGACGTCAAATATCTTGTGGGACTTGATGGTCTCAGCCTTTTGCTCTTTATGCTTACCACTCTGTTCGGGCCGATCCTTATTCTCTCCTCATGGGATTCTGTCAAAAAACATTTGACCGGTTATTATGCCATGCTGTTGCTTTTGCAAACAGCCTCGATGGGTGTTTTTGCTTCCCTGGATCTTATCGTTTTCTATGTATTCTTTGAGCTGTCACTGATCCCGATGTATTTTCTGATTGGAATATGGGGCGGCAAAAATCGCATTCATGCTACGGTGAAGTTTTTTGTATATACCCTGGTTGGTTCGCTGGTAATGTTGATCGGGTTGATTTATCTGGGATATGACGCCGGTACTGTTATAGAAGGTTATACATTTTCAACCGACTGGCGGTTTTTATCGAGTGAAGCATACCAGATCGGCCTGGTAGAGCAAACCTATTTATTCCTGGCTTTTGCACTGGCATTCTGTATTAAGGTACCGCTTTTTCCCTTTCACACATGGCTGCCCCATGCTCATACCGAAGCACCGACAGCAGGTTCGGTAGTGCTGGCCGCCATCTTATTGAAAATGGGTACCTACGGACTGCTTCGTATATGCCTTCCGTTGTTTCCCAATGCATTCGTTGAACTGGCGCCATATATGGCAACACTGGCGGTCATCGGTATCATTTACGGTGCGCTGGTGGCAATGGTACAGAAGGATGTAAAAAAGCTTGTTGCCTATTCGTCGGTCAGCCACCTCGGTTTTGTGGTGCTTGGTTTGTTCGCTTTTAATGCTATTGCGGTACAGGGAGCGCTCATCCAGATGGTGAATCACGGCCTGTCGACAGGGGCGTTATTCCTTATCGTCGGCATGATATATGATCGCCGCCACACGCGCATGATTGAAGATTTCGGGGGAATCGCCGGTATTCTTCCCGTATTTGCCGTACTGTTTATGATCTCGACACTGGCTTCGATAGGGTTGCCCGGGTTAAACGGATTTGTCGGAGAATTTCTGATTTTGAATGGCACGTTCAATTCCGACGTGTTGTCTCATAATGCCTTTGCCATTTTTGCGACGACAGGAGTTATTCTTGCTGCAGTTTATATGTTGTGGATGTATCAGCGGGTTATGTTCGGACCGGTCACACATGAAGAAAATGAAAAACTTATTGATCTGAATGCCCGCGAAATCGGGCTGATGATTCCCCTGATTATTTTTATGATCTGGATTGGAATTCGTCCGGTGGATTTTATGCAGTATTCCGAAGTACAGGTAAATGAGCTGCTTGAATCTTCGAATGAAAAACGTATGGCTATAAAGAAATCCGCTTCCACAGAGGAACTACCGGAGTGGGCTTCTACATTGTATGATGTTACCGATGTAACCAATGAATTGGCATCCAAACCAAAGTAAATAATACAATGTCTGAACCACTAAGCAACGATCGAATTTCAAAAGAACTGAATAACCTGGCCGGATGGTCTTACGAAAACGATAAAATTTCCAGGGAGTATAAGTTTGACAATTTCAGGGAGGCGATATCCTTCATTACACGTATTGCTTTCGAAGCTGAAGAGCAGGTCCATCATCCCGAATTGTTCAATGTTTATAACACCGTATCGATTTCGCTGAGCACACATGATGCCGGTGGAAAAGTAACAGAAAAAGATATCAAGCTCGCAAAGAGTATAGAGTCACTGTATAACAAATAATTTGCATGGAGTATTTACACGATTTAAAAGCATTTTTACCAGGAGTTATTGCGGCTGTCGCGGGACTTGTCGTTATCATGATCGACGCCTATAAAAATGATCATGAGGGGATTTTCGGTGTAACGGTGGTATCATTACTTGCCGGACTGGTGATCTCAGTTATGGATATGTTTGGTCCCACCGGATCGGCATTTTCAGAGATGATCGTTTATGGCGGAACAGCAGCTTTTGGAAATACCGTGGTTCTGTTCGCCTCACTTTTTTGCGTCCTTATTTCTCGTGAATACCTGAGTGCCATTGAACATAACTACGGCGAAGTATACGGTCTGATATTATTTGCAACTACCGCAATGCTCGGCCTGGCCAGCGCCAATAATCTTATAATGGTATTTCTCGGACTGGAGACCATGTCGGTTTGCCTGTATGTAATGGCCGGATTGATAAGCGAACGAAAGATAGGGGCGGAGGCTGCATTGAAATACTTTTTGCTCGGTGCTTTTTCCACTGGCTTTCTGCTTTACGGTATGGCGTTGCTGTATGGAGCTACCGGGTCTTTTTATTTAGCGGAAATTGCAGATGCCGCCAGTTCCGATCTTCTGTTTCTTGCGGGCGCGGCATTGCTGTTGGGCGGATTCTTCTTTAAGATTTCAGCAGTACCCTTTCATATGTGGACTCCTGATGTTTACCAGGGAACCCCTACGACACTCACCGCTTATATGGCCACAGCATCAAAATCGGCAACATTTGTAGCATTGATTTTAATACTCTCAAAGATGCTTCCGGCCGAAACTGCCGAATGGGGTGAAGTTATTGAGGTTATCGCCATTATCACCATGATAGCCGGTAATGTAATCGCCCTCGTACAGGATAATATCAAACGCATGCTGGCATACTCAAGCATAGCCCATGCCGGTTATCTTCTTGTCGGACTTGCAGCCGGCACTCCGGAGGGATACAGTGCCGTACTTTACTATTTGCTGGCGTATACTATAATGAATGTGGGCGCCTTCGGTATCGTGGCATATTATGAACGTCAGCAGGGGCTGGATTTTACCGATGTCAATAATTATGCGGGACTGGGATTCAAACGACCTATAATGGGTGTAATGCTCTCCTTCTTTCTGTTTTCACTTGCCGGCATTCCGCCTTTTGTAGGTTTTGTAGGCAAATATCTTGTATTTGCAGCGGCTGTAAATGCAGGCATGATCGGGCTTGCAATAGTCGGCGTATTGGCCAGCGCTGCAAGTGTGTATTATTATCTGCGTCCGATGGTATACATGTATTTTCGCGAAGCTCATAAAGACGTCCCATTTGTACAAGCCGGACTACTCTTTAAGACAACTCTTATTTTACTGGCCATTATGACAATTTATTTTGGAATAGCCCCCGGAGGTCTGTCGGAGTTACTTAATTCCTATTACGCTAATGATTGGGTAGCCGGGGTAATGTGACCCCGTAGAAGTTATGTAATTCGTTAACAAAATCAGTTGGTAGAAAGCTATCCGGCCTTTGAATCGTTGGAGGGGCTCCAGTGGCAGCAGGCAGCGGCGGTTGGCAGGGAAACCCTCAATCCCTCAGTAAATCAGTAAATCAAAACTAAAACGGGTATTAGGCGCACACCTACACACCCCGACCGCCGAAAGTCACGGCGGCCACCCCTCTCAAGAGGGGATTTATCCAAACTGTTTAACCAAAACTGTCAACAAATTACATAACTTCTACAACCCTGAC
>CAZPWQ010000062.1:0-19481 GCA_964590495.1 uncultured Balneolaceae bacterium | reverse complement strand
ATCGTCTTTCTTTATTCGTTATGCATTATTTTGTTTTCCATATACCCTATCCTTATAACCCCGGGTGCCGGACCCCCGGGTCGGGCACGCCTGATTCCGCCACCTCCGGTGGCATATTGCATGACTTAACAATGGAAAGCTAATTGCCAGCATATCACTCCCGAACCTTTCGCGACCGGGAGGTCACAGGAATTCGTTCCACACCAGAGGTGTGGAACGAGGAAAAATATTTGGAGAACTCATTCCATCAAATACAGACCCGGTAGTCCTTCGGGCTGATTCTGCTGAAACCAGAGCTTGCCGGTGCCCCGGGTTCGCGGCCATTCTTCGTGAAGATCATCCCCGTTGTAGAGGCGGCCGTTTTTCATCACATGTTCAATGGTATTGGTATTTCGGATATCCTCAAGCGGATTCTGTGAGAGAATAACCAGATCTGCCAGCTTTCCTTCTTCGATGCTTCCGATATCCCCGTCCAGCCCGAGTGCTTTAGCACCATGAATGGTGGCGATATGGAGCGCCTTATGCGGGTCCATGTCATTCCACGACATCGCCCAGAGCTCCCAGTGATAACCGAGTCCCTGCAGCTGGCCATGACTGCCCACCCCCTGGATTCCGCCGGCGTCATAAATCTGCCCGACAATCCGGGAATGGCGATCCATTGCATATTCCTCTTCATGAAACCAGCCCGAACCACGACGGCGCGTCTTGCTGTCAAGTTCGCGCTGCGGGGTGAAGTATCGCAGTTTCGGATCGTTTACCGGATCTTCATGTGAATAAAAATAATTTTCCGCCCACGGCCCTCCATATGTTACAAGCAACGTAGGTGTGTACGCCATCTTTGCTTCCGCTGTGATTTGAACAACATCGTCATAAATCGGGGTGATCGGGTAATTATGTTCCTGCCCCGGATAACCATCGATAAGCATCGTCATATTAAGCTTCATATTGAGCGAACCTTCGGTCGTAGGCATCAGCTCCTGCTCTTTGGCGGCTTGCAGGATCCACTGTCGCTGCTCGCGATTCCCGGCCACATACATTTTTATGGTCTTCGTATCGTAATATTCGCTATATCGCCGCATAACATCACGAGCGTGATCCTGATCCTCGATCTGTTCCGACCAGAATACCCCGGGGCCGGTCTGATAGATCCGGGGACCAATAATTACGCCATTTTTCACCATGTCGGAATAGGTAAGCAGATCGGTGGTACCCGTTTGAGGATCGCGAAGGGTTGTCACGCCGTAAGCCAGATTTGCCATAAATGACCAGATCTGTGGCTGGTGCAAATTCCGAAACGGACGAACGTGAGCATGCGTGTCGACAAAACCGGGAATAATGGTTTGTCCGCTGACATCGCGAATTTCAGCGCCGGAAGGAATATCCACCGACCCCTGTTCTCCCACGACTTCGATGCGATTGTCCCGAATGACGATATCGGCGTTTTCAATGACCTTTTCATCAGCCATAGTAATGACACGGGCGCCGCGCAGTACAAGCTGTCCTTTCGGGAGATCCCGCTCGGCGCTTATTTCAATCCGCAACTCCTCGGGCTCATAATCCTCAGGACGATCAGGATCATCCTCCTTATCCTCCTCTTCTTCATCCTCTTCGGGATCATCCTCCTCGTCACCGTTTTCTTCCTCCTCGTCGTCTTCTTCACCTTTCTGCCGGTCATACCGCTCCTGCTCGCGATCCCGTTCGGCGGCAGCATCAAGAGCGTACATAAAATGGCCGTTGCCGATCGACCAGTGAACGGTTTTACCATCCCAACTCCAGGCCGGAAACTGTCCGCCTATATCGGTAAGCTTTTTTGAGGGAAACGAAGCACGCTTTGGATTCGAAACACTCACTTTCTGGGCTTCACCTGCCCGGGGTACGGTTACGCTGTAGATGTCATTGCCGATCTCCGCGAGCGCCTGGTCTCCTTCGGGCGCCATCAGAATAACAGATGCACGTTGTGGAGAATCAGATCCGGGAGAGGTTTTGCCGGTGATCCGGACATGTTCACGCTCATCGGTTCCATCATAGCGAATAGACAATAAGCCCTTCTGATAATGGGTCAGGTAAATTCTATCGTCATTTTTAATAAAATGCGGGCTTTGCCGCCCCTCTGTGCTGGCAATAAACTGTACCTCGCCACCACCGGAAGGTATCCATACAAGTTCGTGGGCCGAAAAAGGTACAAAGGGACCCGGAGAATGGTAATACATACGATCTTCTCCCCGGACGGCAACTATGCGATTTTGAGTTTTCGACCACGCCAGATTCTGATAAAGTGCCGACCTTTCAGTCAGCCGTTGCAGATTGCCGGCACCGTTACTCTCAACGCGGTAAATATGTCCGCCTTCTCCGGGGTTCCAGGTAGAGAAAGCGATCCACTGTCCGTCGGGCGACCAGGTCGGGAAAGCCTCGGTTGACTCAAGATCGGTCAGCCGCTGTGGCGTTCCATCCGGCAGATCCATTACATAAAGATCATTAAGCAATGTAAAAGCAAGCCTGCTGCCGTCAGGCGAAGGCACGGCATCGCGGATCTGCCGGGCGATAAATTGTTCTGTGTCTTCCACCGGATATTTAAATTCGAGCCTGGGGCCGAGATCAATATCAGCGTCTATGGTAAAAGGTATTTCCACTGCTTCTGCTCCTTCGGCTATCGGTATACGCCAGATTCGTCCCCCGTATGATGCGATGACAGATTCATTGTCAGGCGTAAAAGACATCCCAGGCAGTACGTCACGTGTGGCACGCGATTCCTGGTCATCGCGCTGCACCGGGTAAGCAAGCCAGCGCTCCTGACCGGTTTCCAGATCCCTGATCCTAAGCCCTGTTTCGGTCTCATGCCGGGTTCCGTACACCAGCCATCTTCCATTATTCGAGAGTGTAGGGCGAAAGCCGGAACCGAGCCGCGCCGTCTGTGTGTGCCGCTCTCCCGTTTCCAGGTCAAACTTGGCCAGCTGGTACTGTGGGAAAGTAGCGTTATAATTCCAGTCGCCTGTCCGCTGAGAGAACCACAAATAACGGTCATCTCCGCCAAAAGCCGGTTCTATCGTTTTCAATCTATCGGGAGTCTCTATGAATTCGGAACCGCTGCCACCATCCACGTGGTATATCCTCAGCTTATGGAGACCTCCCCGCAGTCCCGCACGTGCGGCAATGATATAATTTCCGTCGGGTGTCCATTCCGGAGACTGCATCCGATAGTTTTTGCCGGACGTCCGCTTTTCAGTTTCCATCGTCACCAGATCCAGAAACCATATATTGTCTCCCCCGCTTCGATCCGAAATAAAAGCGACCTTACTTCCGTCCGGACTGTACCTTGGTTGTGAATCGAAACCCATTCCGCGGGTTAACCGCTCAGCCTCGCCGCCTTCAATGGGCAGTTCGTACAGATCTCCCATAAAATCAAATATGATCTTTTCCCCGTCCGGGTGTACATCAAGCGACAACCAGGTACCTTCATTTGTTTGAAGATGCACAGAACGTTCGGCATCAAGCGGCAGATCTTCGTGACTGTATTCAACAGCCGAAGTATCTGATTCCGTTTTATCCTGGGCCAATACCTGACATATTAATCCGGAGAATAAAACTAAGATGAGTGTAAAAAATGTTACGTTTATTTGTCTCATGAAAACTTTCCCCTTTAAATTTTGAGATATGAAATTGCAACATATAAAAACCAATCCAGTTATTCTGTAAATAACTATTAAGTAACTTATTTCACAATATTACCCAAAGGAATTTTATGAATGATCTCTTTTCCGAACAAGCAGATTATTATTCCCGGTATCGTCCTGTTTATCCGGAGGAACTGTATGATTTTATTCTAAAACACCTGGAGGAAAAACGATACGCATGGGACTGCGGCACCGGATCCGGGCAGGTAGCCGTCTATCTATCCGATTACTTTCAAAAGGTCTGTGCCAGTGATATCAGCAGCCGTCAAATGGAACATGCAGAACGAAAGGATAATATTGAATATCACAATGTGCAGGCCGAAGATTCCGGTTTCCCTTCCGACTACTTTAATCTTATCACAGTTGCACAGGCTATTCACTGGTTTGATTTTGACAGATTCTACGAAGAGGCCAGACGCACGGCTGCTGAAGGCGCATTACTGGCTGTCTTTGGGTATGGACGTATCGCAATAAATCCCGAAGTTGATCCTGTTATTCATCAATTTTATGAAGATGTATTCAGTAAAGATTTTAATGAAATACGAAACTATATCAACAGTCAGTACCGAACGATTCCATTTCCGTTCCCGGAGATCTCTTCACCATCTTTTGAAATAAACCTGGAATGGACGGCAAACGACCTGGAGGGATTTTTTTATTCCTGGTCGGCAGTCCAAAAATTAAAAACTCATGAAAAAATTAACCCCGTCCCGGAAATTATGGGTAAGATTATAGGTAAATTGACTTCCGGGAATTCTTTTGAGGTAAAATTTCCTGTCTTCCTGAGACTGGGGAAGATTGAGTAAAGTTGAATGCCCAAGCGAAGCTCTTCAAGGCTTTTCCTGCTGGCATAATTGTAGAGAAAGATGTAATGTGGTACTAATCAGCTGTTTATAACAACACTTGACCAATAAATCCGATACTAATGGCTGACCTGAAGACAAAACCTACCGATAATGACGTTACGAAATTCCTTAACTCCGTCACCGACGAGCAAAAACGTAAAGATTGCTTTGCAATTCTGAACTTAATGAAATGTATCACAGGCGAAGAACCGAAGATGTGGGGAGCATCCATGATAGGTTTTGGCAGCTATCACTATAAATACGAAAGCGGCCGGGAAGGCGATTGGTTTCTGAGCGGTTTTTCACCGCGGAAACAAAATATAAGCCTGTATATTATGGCCGGATTTGACCGGTATGATGAGCTGATGAGCCGGCTTGGCAAATTTAAGACCGGGAAATCGTGTCTCTATGTAAAAAATCTTGATCAAATAAATATGGAGGTTTTGGGAGAACTTATCCGTGAATCCGTGGAGTACATGAAGAAGAAGTATGAGGTGGAGTAAGTAGAAAGCAGAAGGTAAAAAGTAGAAAGATTGGTTTCGTAGAGAGATGCCCAGGGACTGCGCCTTTCATGGTTGATTGTTAAGATCAGATACCTGTTTTTACGACAGGTTTCACGTGACTTTTCTCTGAAAATTTATGAAGTACTTCCAAAAATATTTCAGGGGGCTGAGCTCCGGATATTGCATATTTTCGTTCAAATAAAAAATAAGGTACACCCTGTATACCCATTTTCCTTGCCTCCCATTCATCCGCTCTCACTTCATCCACAAACAAATCACCTGTAAACAATCCATCTACAGCTCCCCTGTCAAGCCCGATTTCGTCACCTATCTGTTTTAATGTTTTTTGCCTTGCAATATGTTTGCCCTTCACGAAATAAGCAGTAAATAGTTGCTCCTGGGCTTTATCAGCCAAACCAAACTTTGTTGCCAGCTTAATCAGTCTGTGAGCATCAAAGGAATTCGTGGGTATAATTTTTTCTGCGTTATAAGCCAGTCCAATTTCGTTTGCCTTACTTTTCAGTTTTTTATTTGCCTCTATTGCCCATTTCCGTGGTTGCCGGTATTTGGCTGCCAAAAGTTCATAAATATCTTCATGGGAATCTTTGTCAGCTCCGGGGTCCAACTCAAAGCTGCACCAGACAATTTCTATTCCTTCACCAAGGGAAATTTTTTCCAGTGCCTGTGTCAGGTAATGTTTACCGAGATAACAAAACGGACATGTAATATCACTCCAAATTTCTATCTTCATTGTGACCCTCCTATGAATTGCTTGCCAGATTGAATTATTTATAATGATTTTGCTACAAATAAGTTCCCATATTTTTTACATCGGGATCTCCTTTACTCTAGTCAACATTTTAAAATTTATGGCGGGGCAAGCTGACAGTTTAATCATGAAGAAACTTGGTTTCAGTTCAGCTGTGGGTACCATGCAGCTCTCTCTTTTATCAAACCATTTATAGGGGTTATCAGTTTAGGAAATGCGTATAGTAGGGTTCCGATCTGATATCATGTTATAATGATATTCATCCGGCCATTAAATACAACCCGTTTCTTGCGGTATTACCAAATACTTCATTTAATTTCCCATGTCTCCGGTCCCCTGAGCAGTGACTCCAGGTCGCCATCTCCGTATTTTTCTACAGCCGCCTCAACCTGCAGGCCTACTCCTTTATCATAACACGGCCGGTCTACTGCATAAAGTACACCGAACGGACGCGGCATGTGAGACTCGCCGGGACCGGGAGCATCAAAAAAGCGGGAGAGCAGATATGCCTTGGTTTTATCCTGCTCGTCGTGTATCCAGAGATCGTCTTTACTGTATTCCCCGTCCAGTGAAACCACTTCGGGTTTCAGGCCATCCAGGCGTATGCCTTTGTCATTATCGGCTCCGAAAACCAGCGGTTCGCCGTGTTCCAGATAGATGGTCTCCTGCGGACGGCTTTTCTTGTCGGTAAACAGTTCAAACGCACCGTCGTTGAATACAATACAATTCTGATATATCTCCAGCATTGACGTTCCCCTATGCTTATGGGTACGTTGCAACATCTGCTGCAAGTGCCGCGGGTCGCGGTCCATAGTCCGGGCCACGAAGGTACCGTCAGCCCCCATACTCAGCGAAAGCGGATTAAAAGGATGATCAACCGATCCGAAAGGGGTGGATTTTGTTGTGGTGCCTTCCGGAGAAGTAGGAGAATACTGCCCTTTGGTAAGTCCGTAAATCTGATTGTTAAACAGCAGCAGATTTACATCTACATTGCGGCGCAACAGTTGTACAAAATGGTTTGCACCAATGGAAAGCGAATCGCCGTCACCGGTAATAATCCATACACTTAAGTCGGGACGCGTCACCTTCAGTCCGGTGGCAATGGCCGGGGCCCTTCCGTGAATGGAATGCATGCCGAAAGTATCCATATAATAGGGGAACCGTGCGGCGCAGCCGATACCGGAAATAAAAACTATATCTTCTTTTGCCACCCCGATTTCCGGCATGGCTTTCTGAACCTGCTTCAGGATGGTATAATCACCGCAACCGGGACACCAGCGCACATCCTGGTCAGATGAAAAATCCTTGCCTGAGTACTCAGGAATTTTTCCGTTCCCATTATCTGATTTGTTGAGATGTTGTTTTATTTTGGTATCAATACCCATAATTGTATGATTGTGAGAAACTGTTCTGATATAAATTACGCTACTTGGGTGCCAGTTGCCTGTTTTATTTCCTGCTTGAGTTCTTCCACGCCAAAAGGACGTCCTTTGATCTTATTTATACCTTTGGCCGGAATTGCAAACTGATCCCGGATCAGCCGCACGAGCTGCCCGTTATTGATCTCGGGGATAAGTACGGTATCATACCCATTCAGAAGTTCTTCCAGGTTTCCGGGAAACGGGGAAATATAGCGCAGGTGGATATGAGACACATCCATTCCCTCCTGCCTGAGTTCATGAACGGCCGTACGAATAGATCCGTAAGTAGATCCCCAGCCTACGACGGCCGTTTCGCCTTTTTCAGTTCCGTTATCTACCTCCTGCAACGGAATGAATTCAGCGATGTTATCGCGCTTGGCCTGCCGCATTTTAACCATTTTTTCGTGGTTTTCGGGATTATACGAAACATCTCCCGTTTCATCCTCTTTTTCCAGCCCCCCCACACGGTGTTCCAGTCCCTTAGTGCCGGGAATAGACCAGGAACGAACCAGTCGCTCGTCCCGCACATATGGAAGGAATTTTTCACTGTCGTTGTTTCGGGCGGATTCAAAATTAACCTCGATTTCGGACAAATCCTTTTTCTGCGGATACATCCACGGTTCTGACCCGTTGGCCAGATAACCGTCGGACAGGAACATGACCGGGATCATATGTTCCAAAGCGATACGGCATGCTTCAAATACCATATGGAAGCAGTCGGCCGGTGACCGGGGAGCAACGATGGCAATGGGGCTTTCGCCGTTACGTCCGTACATTGCCTGCATAAGATCAGCCTGTTCTGTCTTTGTGGGCATCCCTGTGGAAGGGCCCGCCCGCTGGATGTTGAGAATAACCAGAGGCAGCTCCAGCATTACCGCCAGCCCGATAGCTTCGCCCTTGAGAGCTATACCGGGTCCCGATGAGCTGGTCACACCCAGGCTTCCTCCGAATGCTGCTCCGATGGCAGAAGAAACGGCGGCGATCTCATCTTCTGCCTGAAAAGTATAAATGCCGAAATTCTTATGTTTGGAAACACCGTGTAACACATCCGAAGCAGGTGTGATGGGATATGACCCATAAAAAAGCGGCAATTTGCTCTGATGGGCTGCGGAAACAAGTCCGAGTACAGTGGCCTCATTCCCGGTTATATTACGATAGGTACCCGGCTCTATGGACGCCTCTTTAACAGTATACCGGGAAGTAAAGACCTCAGTGGTTTCGCCATAATGGTATCCCTCCTTCAGTACTTTGATATTGGCGGAGGCGATGGCCGGATCATCGGCGAATTTTTTCTCTAAAAAAGTGATGGTGGAATCCATCGGCCGGTTGTACATCCAGTAGAGCAGCCCGAGGACGAACATATTTTTACAACGCTCAATATCCTTATACCCCAGTTCGCTGTCCGTAAGGCTTTCTTTGGTAAGTTTGGTAATATCCGTTTCCAGCACGATATAATCGGAAAGGGTGTCGTCTTCAAGCGGACTAACTTCCGTCTCGTAATTAGCCAGATTAAGGTTTCGCTTATCGAATCCGGAGGTGTTGGCAATCACGATTCCTCCTCTTTTGAGAAAAGCCAGGTTCGCTTTCAGCGCAGCGGCGTTCATCACTACCAGTACATCGCATACATCGCCCGGCGTCAGTATCTCTTTGCTCCCGAAATGCAGTTGAAAAGACGAGACGCCCGGGACGGTACCGGCCGGTGCGCGAATTTCGGCCGGGAATTCCGGAAGGGTTCGGAGATCATTACCCTGCAAGGCAGTGGTATTTGTAAATAGAGACCCCGTTAGCTGCATGCCGTCACCCGAATCTCCGGCAAAACGGATGGTGACTTCGTCCTGAATTTTTTGTTCTACAGTCATTTGTCAAATAATATCTGTCTGTATCTGTCTAATTTAGCCTAATGTTAACGTAAAGTTATGAATTTCATTTGAAGAAAAAGCAATAATCTTAAATTAACATAAATTCTACGTAAAAATAAGCATGGAATCAGGCGTCTGAATGTACAGATAGAACTTTGCAGCCACATTTTAGCCTTTAACAGTGGGAATCGCAGGAGTTCCTGCCGTTTTCATGCGATTTTCAATAAAAAAATTTGCGTAACTAATCGGTTACATATATATTAGTAACGAATTGGTTACATAAAAAGGACTTATCGAACAAATACATGTCACAAGATTTATTCCAGGCCATCGCCGATCCCACCCGCCGGGAGATTATCGACTTACTGGTTGCCAGATCGATGCCGGTAAACGAAGTAGCTGAGCAATTCGACATCAGCCGCCCGGCCGTCTCCAGACATATCAAAATTTTAAATGAGTGCGGACTGGTGGTCATTCGAAAAAAGGGCCGTAAACGGTTCTGCCGTGCCGACCCGCGAAAACTGAAGGAAGTGGCCGAATGGACAGAGCGGTACCGCAGGTTCTGGACTGAAAAGCTGGATGTCCTGGAGGCTTTGTTGGATGAAGAGAATGAGAACTAACAACTAAAACTCAGACCTGTCAGGTTTTCGAAAACCTGACAGGTCTTGGCTGAAATGGATATTTCAAATTACTTAGCAATGAAATCATCAAAATTCCAAAACCGACCACAGGTTAAAATCATCAAAGATTTTAACACATCTGCCGAAAAGATTTTTGATGCCTGGCTTAAACCTGCAATGATCGGCCGGTGGATGTTCGGTCCTGAAGTACGTGATGAAGAAATTGTAAAACTGGAAACAAATCCGGATGAAGGAGGCACATTCTCTTTTGTCGTTCGCAGGGACGGTGAGCTTATAAACCATCTGGGCACATATCTTGAACTGAACCGGCCCGAACGCCTTGTCTTTACCTGGGGGATAGAATCCGAATCGGAAGACGAAAGTGTGGTTACCATCGATATTGAATCCACCGGAAACGGCTGCCGGTTGATCCTGACACACGAACTGGATCCCAAGTGGGAAGAATATGCAGATCGTACCAAAGAAGGCTGGAGTACGATGCTTGATAAACTGGAAGAATTAATTAATTGAAATACAAATCCGCAAAATTTTTAAAACTTTGCGGATCTCATTAAAAATTAAACAATATGAGCAAATACGGAAAATTTACAGAGCCGGGCACTATTCGCTTTGAGCGGCTGCTGCCTGGGCCAATCGAACGGGTTTGGGCATATTTGACTGAATCTGACAAAAAGGCCGAATGGCTGGCTTCCGGTGATATAGAACCACGTGTTGGCGGAAAGGTGGAATTGAATTTTAATCACAAAAATCTGTCTGAAGAGGACGATCCGATTCCCGAGAAGTACAAACACATGGAGAATGGCACCGAATTCACCGGCCGGGTTACTCAATACGACCCGCCCCGCCTGTTAAGCTATACCTGGGGGGAGGAGGCAGGTGAAGAATCGGAAGTAACCTTTGAATTGAAACCGCAGGATAAAAAGATACTGCTGGTACTTACTCACCGCCGCCTGGGTGATGATCACGATATTCTTATCAGTGTATCTGCCGGCTGGCATACGCACCTCGGAATACTTACGGAACGGCTGAATGGTCGCGAACCTCAGGGGTTTTGGAAAATTCACAACCGGATGGAAAAAGTATACGGACAGTGGATCAGTGAGCAATGAGCAATGAGCAATGAGCAATGAGCAGTATAAAATTGGAATTCATTTGCATTATTTGAAGGTAAATTTCGTGGCGTGGCAGAACGGTTTAATGATTCGCTGACTTCGGAGCCACTTATCCCAAACTGCTTTGACAGATCTTTATTAAACCAGTCATCATTCCTTAATGCTGTTATCTTCAGCAAAATAACAATATGTCCCCTCTGAAGGAGGGGATTAAGGGGTGGTTGGCTATGACGCTAAATACATACATGCTAATCACCTGTCTCACATCTTTGCTGCATGCTTTTAACGGATATTTTGGGAAGGGAGTAAAGTTGTTCACTATATGCGGCAGAAAAAGAACCGCAGAAACAATGGGATCACGAAAAAACCAAAATTACAATTTTTTTGATGTTATATTCGTATTATAATAAATGAACTCTTTCTTCTTGCCATGAACAATATGACTGCTAAAATAGCGATCCTGATCCTGTTCTCCGCACTGATCGCTATATCTTTGATCGCTCAACAATCCAAATCTGATGAAGAACAACCTATGAATACAGATAACCTGGAACAAGCTACTTTCGGAGCCGGATGCTTCTGGTGCGTTGAAGCTGTTTTTGAGGATCTAAAAGGAGTGCAATCGGTTAAAGCCGGTTACGCCGGAGGTGAAATCAAGAATCCTACCTACCGGCAGGTTGCATCAGGTAATACGAAACATGCCGAAGTTGCCCGTCTTCTTTATGATCCCGAAATAATATCCTACGAGCAGCTTTTAACCGTCTTCTGGCATACTCACGATCCCACTACGCTTAACCGGCAGGGGGCGGATGTGGGGCCCCAATACCGGTCTGTTATTTTTTATCACAATGATGAACAGAAAGAAATTGCAGAAAAATCTCTTCAGGAAGTCGACCGCTCTGATCTGTGGGAAGATCCGATCGTAACCAAAATCGAACCTGTTGAAAATTATTCAGAAGCAGAGGAATACCATCAAAACTATTATGAGAATAATCCCAATGCCGGATATTGCCAGGTTGTCATCGCACCCAAACTCAAAAAGTTCAGAAATGAATTTCCCAACTTACTGAAAGATGACATCAGAGAATCCCGATAAAAGTTGAGTTAACCGGTACTTTCCATTCCGAACAGCCAGGAAAAAGCGGCAGGGTATATCTGGTCTGGGACAATGGCTGGCGAATAAGCTACTCATTATTAACTTGTGACGCCCCTCTCCTTCTGTTAAAAATCACAGAAAATATTAAAAGAAGTTAATCTGCATGGGATATAACAAATCGCATGGTAAATTATTTTTTTGGATTAATTTTGATAAAATGGTAAATGTACAGGTGCAAATATATGGGGACTTTTGAAACCGGATAAGGAATTTTTTTATTTCACTTATCGTACTTCCTCGCACCGCCGGAATAAGTGAGGGCAGGCTGGATATTAGGGTCAATATGAATGAAGCCTCACTTAAAGTGATACCTGAGCAAGTATTTCAAAGAGTCCTGTAATTCAACTTTTATAACATTTTATTACTATATGAAGTCAAAAACCTTCACTCCTTTCATTCTTTGGATCTTACTCATTCCTATAGGAGTTTTTGCCCAGGTTGATACTACAATGAGCTTTGAAGAATATGAACCCAAGTCCACTTTAGTAGTACCCGAAAATCCGGTAAAAAGTGCCAAATATCCTTTTGTGGATGTACATAACCATCAATGGCGTATGGCGGATCAGGATCTGAAAACAACCGCCGCCAGAATGGATAGTCTTAATATGGCTGTAATGGTGAATCTGAGTGGACGGTCGGGTTCACAGTTGAAAGCTATTACCGATAATATTCGCAGTGAAGCACCTGAACGCTTTCTCGCATTTGCCAATATTGACTTCGACGGCTTCGGTGAAGATGGCTGGACGAGACAGGCGGTAAAACAACTGGAAGAAGATATACAGAATGGTGCCGGAGGCCTGAAAATATTTAAGAACCTGGGACTTACGGCTACCGACACTGACGGGAAGCGAATTCCTGTTGATGATCCTCGCCTTGATCCCGTCTGGGCAAAATGCGGAGAGATGGGTGTGCCGGTACTTATTCACTCCGGGGAACCGGCCGTCTTTTGGGAACCGATTGACAAATACAATGAACGATGGCTTGAAATGAAACAATTTCCCAACCGTCATCGTAGCCCTGAGGAGTTTCCTTCATGGGAAAAAGTGATGGGCGAGCAATGGAATGTGTTTCGGAAACATCCTGGGACTACTTTTATAAATGCACATTTGGGCTGGCTGGGTAATGATCTGGCGAGATTGGGAAAGTTACTGGATGAATTCCCGAATATGTATACAGAAATCGCGGCGGTTCTTGCAGAATTGGGCCGTCAGCCCCGCTTTGCGAGGAAATTCTTTATTGAATACCAGGACCGCATTTTGTTTGGCAAGGATACCTGGCGTCCGGATGAGTATCATGTTTATTTTCGTGTTTTGGAAACGGCAGATGAATACTTCGATTATTACCGGAAGCGTCATGCATTCTGGAAGATGTACGGTATGGATCTGCCGGACGATGTACTGAAAAAAGTGTATTATAAAAATGCCCTGAATATTTTTCCGGAACTGAATCCCGATCTCTTTCCCGATGAATAAAATTGTAGCAAAAAAAGATGTGTTTACATAAAGGACGTTATCTTTAACAAAACCAACAAAACCATGCATAGATTAACATCATTTCTACTTAAAATCTCATTGGTTGCATTAGCTGTTTTATGTATCAGTGAATTGGGCTTTGCCCAGGAACGGTCTAATGATCAACACCGGGTAAGTCCCAATGCTTCGGTAAGCCAAACGATTGGTACTACCGAAGTTACCATAACCTATGGACGTCCCGCGGTAAATGGAAGACAGATTTTTGGAGAGCTGGAACAATTCGGTGAAGTCTGGCGAACCGGTGCCAATGAATCTACCGCCATCACTTTTTCCGATGATGTCGAAATTGAAGGGGAATCCATTGATGCAGGTACATATTCGCTGTACAGCATACCTGGTGAAGAAGAATGGACGATCATCATCAACGAAAAACTTTCGTGGGGTACACAATACGATCAAAATGAAGATATAACCCGTGTTAAAGTTACACCCGAAGAAGGCCAGCAGGTAGAGCAGTTTATGATCTATTTTGAAGATGTATCTGAAGAATCCGGAACTATTGTACTTCACTGGGACGATGTTAAAGTACCGTTCACAGTTAAAGTATAGTTTTTATCGCTGCATCGAATGAGAATATAACCACCTCCCATGATGGCGCTCTGCCCCATCATGGGATTCTTTTATTTTTTACTTTTCTGTGGGGCGCCAACTTTATCCTGGCAGAAGTTGCGCTCATGGAGATGGAGCCTATCTCATTCAGCGTTTCCAGGTTTGCCATGGGAGGCATTGCCATGCTCATGGTCATGTATGTTCAATATATCGCAGAACATACCAATTCAACAAATAAAGCCTCTTTTCTGCCCCGTGTTAAAAAGAAACACTGGCCACGGTTATTGTTGATTTCCGTTATCGGTGCCACACTCGCTCCATGGCTGGGTATCGAGGGTTTGGGCCTGACTCATGGCGCACGGGCATCTTTGTGGCTTGCATTAGGTCCGGCGGTCAGTACCGGCTTCGGTTATCTGTTTACCACGGAACGTATGGGAGGCTATGGTTTTTTAGGCGTTGCCCTGGCTGTTATCGGGACAATTATTCTAGCTATGGACGGATTACGTCCGGAGCAGGGTTACTGGGTCGGTGACTTGATTCTCATTATAGCTCTCATTTTGACAGTCATTGAACTGCACCTGATTAAACCGCTGGCCCGTATCTACGGTGCAGTACCTATTGTTGCCCTGCGTACAGCCATTGGAGGATTACTTTATATACTTATCGCCTCTCCTTCCCTGGTCGAAGAACCCTGGCTTTCACTTAGCGTCTGGGTCTGGGTGGCTATCCTCGCCGGAGGCGCAATAGGGGTTGGCGTCGGTCAATGGGTAAAAGTGCGGGCATTGCGAAAGCTGGGGCCCACCCAGGTTGTTCTATATGGAAATATGGTGCCGATTGCGGCGCTGCTTATTGCCTGGCTAAGTATAGGCGAAAACCCTTCACTGCTGGAAATTATTTCAGCTGTATTTATTATCAGCGGAGCTATTCTGATACAGATTATTGACACAAAAGCAGGTGCTGTAACACCGGAAGACAAGCTGAAAAAAGATAAAGAGCTGACTTTCATAGCCAGCACTAAGCAGGATTGATTAATCTGCCTTTCCTCTTCAAGCGAGGACGCTTGAAGGAGCGGATAACCGAAAGCACTGGAAAGGACTTTTAGTGGAAATCCTTCTCCCTTGTTGTCATTCTGAGCCAGAGGCGGTGGTTTTTCCGTCCCGCCGCCGAAGAATCTCGCGGGTGGGGCTGGGAGCCTCTGTTGGGGCTGGTTGCCAGAAAAGGGAGATCCTTCGACTGGCTCATTTATTGCCCGGTTCACGATTTGGTGTCTCACGATGACAAGAAGAGTATTTAGACATTGAATTCGCCCTTTGGCTGACTTACAGGGCAACAAAAGAAGCCCTCCCCAAAGGTTCAAGCGTCCTCGTTGAAACCTTTGGGGAAATGGCTTTCTATGTATCTTCTCTCTTATTCTTTATGTAATTTATTTCATTCACAGGCTTTTGCCGATACATAGTAAATCCATATGAAAAAACAATCACTCCTCTTAATTATTTCAATTGCTGTTTTAGTGACTTGTGGATCACCGGAAACAACAGATGAAGTATATGAATACCAGGCAATTTCCCTCCTGGGAGACACGCTGTATGCCCCGCCCCTGAAACCCGATACAAAAATCGGCTTTAAGTCTGACCTTGATGCTGCCAAAGTCGAATATAACACTGACCCGGATGATGCTGAAGCAATCATCTGGTATGGACGTCGAACCGCATACACAGGCAACTATCGCAGGGCGATCGACATATTCAGTGAGAGTATTGAAAAACATCCCGAAGATGCCCGGATGTATCGTCACCGCGGACATCGTTACATTACCATCAGAAAGTTTGACAAAGCTATAGAAGATTTGGGAAAAGCATCGCAGCTTATCCGGGGTACGGAAGACCGGATAGAACCCGACGGACTTCCAAACGCTGAAAACCAGCCGCGAAGTACGCTGCATACGAATACCTGGTACCATCTGGGCCTGGCTCACTATCTGGAAGGCAACTTCAGGGAATCGGCCGAAGCCTACCGAAACTGCCTGGATATTTCTGCCAATGACGACATGATGGTAGCAGCCTCATACTGGCTTTATATGTCGCTTCGCAGAGCCGGACTTGACGAACAAGCGGGTTCTGTCCTGGAGCCGATAAGGGAAGAAATGAACCTGCTGGAAAACGAAAATTATCACAGCCTGCTTTTGGTTTTCAAAGGTGTATTCAAGGCTGATAAACTGCTCGGGGAAGTTTCCGGAAATGATTCAGACACCCTGAATAATGCCACCATAGGATATGGCATTGGCAACTGGCATTATATCAACGGCAGGGAACAGAGAGCCGAAGAGATATTCAGACAGGTATATTCAGGAAATCAGTGGAACGCTTTCGGTTATATTGCCGCTGAAGCAGACCTGAACCGGTTATTTGGTAATTAGTTATTAGGGGTCGATTACTGAATCAGATTGATCGTTACTATTGATTATCGGAATAAACCTGAGTAGAATCAGCTGTAAGGCAAAATCCCCTCCTTATGAAGGAGGGGATTAAGGGGTGGTTGGATTACCGGCAAGCTTTTCATTTTCCCAACTCCAGAGCCAAATATCCAACTAAATTGTTATAAATATGCCTACAGGAGCCTACTCCTCCAACCCCTCTGTGTCTCCCCTTCATACCGTGTCCGCCTGCCGGCGGAAGGGGAGAAGGTTCATGCCATACTTCCTGCTGGTTCATTCTAATAACTGAAAGTCACTGCCCTACCAGGAATACTGCATTACCGAAAAGTAGTTTCCCGTTATACCAGAAAGCACGAAACAGCGGGTTATCGACCATATATATCACTTCTCCGCTTCCCATATCCTGAACGCCAAACGCCAGCGTATTCTTCAAACCTTCTTTTGCTTTATAACCCACAAAGCCGCTCATATGTGCATCTTCTGCCGCTACGCCTACATTCCAGCCGTCATCCAGGAAGCGATAAGCATCAGCATCCAGCTTAAGAGAGAAATAACTGTCCTCATAACCAAAAGCCAATGGATGGCTGTTGTCCATGGTGACTTTGAAAATAGATCCGGCATTGAAATTTGAGATATTTTCACGTTGACGCTGACTGTATATATCAAGCTGATCGATCGTAATGGTTGTATCGTTTTCATCAACATCAATGTCCTGCTTCTTCTCTTTTATATTGAATCCTTCCTTACCTGCCAACAGGCTGTTAGCCCCCTGCAGAGCTATTAACTTCCCGCCGCCGGAAATCCAATTCCTGATATCTTTCAGACGGTCATCACTGAGCGTATCATTATAATTACCCGAGGGTAAAATCAAAACATCGTACCTTCCCAATTCTACATCATTGAAATAACCGGTATCAATTAGCGTAACGGGATAACCGATCTGCCGGTCGAAATAGTGCCATATTTCCCCCACCATATATGATGAGGTACCACTACCGGAAAGCACTGCCACTTTCGGTTTTTTGAGAAAGCGTACTGAGGACGAACCAAAATCGGTCCCGGCCTGTACAAGGCCCGTCTCCACAGTTTCGATATTCTGGTTATAGCGGTTTGCAATCGCTCTTATTTTCCGGTCGAAATTCCCGACCTTATTATCGCCGCGGGTTATGATTAATGTTCCGGGATCATACTCCCTGTTATTGAGTGTAAATTTCTTACTTGCAAAACGGACTTTCATATCATCATTCAACAGGTTTGCCAGAAACTGAAGAGCGTCCATATCTTTCCATTCCACCAGGTAGGCATATGGTGTGCCCGCATCAGGGTTTTCAACCTCATTTTGAGGAGCCGGTGCGGGTTCAATGCTCAGGCGTTCAGTCAAGGCATAGCCGTCGAGACCGTATGCGTAGTGCTGTTCCCACGCGGTAATATCATATGTCACCGAATCGGAAAGCTGCGGTCGCGGCTCAAATAATACGCGGGCCAATACTGCTTTGGGTTGAAAAACACTCACCAGGTAATCGTCGGTTGTTACCTGCACGCGTTCAGTACTGCCGGTCTCATAGTTATAGCCATCCAACGACTGTGAACGTGAAGCTTTCCCATACTCGATCTGATGATGATCCAGCAGATCAAAAAGAGCATGCAGTTTACCCGGATTGTTATCTCCTTTTATCACAAATGTTTTGTACTCGCCCTGCGGATCGTTACGGGCTGTCTGAAAATATGCCGAAAATTCATCCACAAGTCTCTCTGCATTTCCCGAGCTGATCTCCACTGTCGACATTCCCGTAGTATGGTGATGGGTAAGCCGGTCTTTTAGCGTCAGGGTATCCCCGTCAGAGGTAATGATACCCAGCCCGGCCCTGCTGTTTCCCGCCTGCTCGTAAGTCATGCCGATGGCACCGTTAAATATGGGATAGGTATCTCCATAACTAGGATAAAACAGGTCAAAAACCTCACGGGTAAAAAAGAGCCAATTATTGGCATTGAAGTACCGGGCGTGGTTCTCACCGATCGAATACTGGAACTCACGCTGCCAGTCGGTAATCGCCTCATGAAACGGTTCGGCAGCCGGCGCAAAATAATAGGGCGAATTATAACTCTGCTCATGAAAATCGACATGAATATGCGGCATCCACTCCTGGTACTTTTCCACCCGCTGGCGGGTTTCTTTTTGGGTAAGCCAGGCCCAGTCCCGGTTCAAATCGAAGTAATAATGGTTGGTTCTGCCGCCCGGCCAGGGTTCGTGATGTTCACGCGCATCAATATGAGCATTAAATTTGCTGCCTGCCGTTTGTTTATACCAGTGTACATAACGATCCCGGCCATCGGGATTCAGCATCGGATCAATTAAAACCACCGTATTTTGCAGCCATTGTTTCGACTCCTCATTATCAGGACGAACCAGCTCATAAATGGTTTTCATAGCCGCTTCGCTGCTGGAGGTTTCATTGCCATGAACATTATAACTGAGCCATACGATTGCTGTCTTATCACCGGAAGATTCTCCTTCTGCAAGTCCGGCGCGTCTTAAATTTTCAGTACGAATTTCTTCGAGCCTGTTCAAATTCTGTTCCCCGGAAATTGTTGTCAATATCAGCTCCCTGCCTTCATTGCTTTCGCCGTACTGTTCCAACCTTACCAGTGGTGAGGCATCTGCGACATGACGAAAATAGTCCATCACTTTATTGTGAGTTGTCCACTCCGAACCCAGTTCGTAACCCAAAAAATCAGAAGGCGACTGCAAACTATCCTGAGCCTGAACAGGAATAGGCTGAAATCCCCAGAAAAGAAATAATATTAATACTGCTGATTTATAAAGTTTCTTCATAAATTCATTTTCATCTTAATTGTTAGAATTTCCCGCCGGGCGGCTGTTTTCGCCGTCCGGCGGGTGACTTGAGATCTTTTAAACCCATCCGACAGCAAATACAGCCTGCCTACGCCGAAACATCCATAAATAAGCTAACATCTTCAACAATGGCTT
>CAZPWQ010000061.1:0-20105 GCA_964590495.1 uncultured Balneolaceae bacterium | reverse complement strand
TATTAATAAATGAAAGAATTTAGCAAGATGAATGATTAAGGTTGGGTATATTTGGAAAATGAGTAAGGAGTGACGAGTAAAGGGATGAGTAAAGTAACCACCTGCTTGTGCCAGCGTGTCGTTTTTTCTGTCATAGAATTAAAATTTATAGATATACCCTATCGAAATGGCCTTGCTCCAGGCAAGTTTAGAAACTGTTACTTTTTCGGGAACATCTTCTGGGGAAGCAGTCTTAGTCTCCGAAATTTCATAAGCGTTACTGAGCCGGTCTACGTACCCGGCCATGCCGAGACCATTTATAGTAATTTTCTGTTTGCTGTTTAATCCAAAAACCAAGCCTAACCCCGCTGCCATCCTGGGTTTTGGAGTTTTACTAAATGACAGAGCCGGCCCAATTGCGAAATTAAAGCCAAACCAGTCTGAATTAAATATATTTCGTCCAACATGGAGCAAAGTGGCAATACCCGCTTCTCCTTTGGGCATCTCTTCATCCATCAAGGTGTACTCTGTAGTAGTGGAATCTACAGGGTTGGCCAAAATGCTGTAGGACTGGTTCTTAAAATCAAACCCATAGTAAAAGCCCATTCCAGCACCTATATGCCATCTTGAATAATCAGGAAACCGGATCGTGGTTTGGTAAACAGGCAGGCCGAATTCTTTTTTCTTGGGTTCGATGGAGATTTCGAGATCGGTAAAATCACCATTCAACTGCATGGGCAGAGACCGGTATTTCCATTCACTGTTATTGTCAAGGTGAATAACCGAGCGTAGCCATGCCGCCACTCTATCGGCGCCTATTGTGGCATATATTTTATCTCCTGCTGTAAGTATCGCGGTGAAAGAGGCATTAATTTTCTTGTTAAACTTTTTTAGATTCAGAGTTTCATATATAACATCTTCGTTGGCTTCATAAAACCCCTGGTAGTTACTTTTCTTTTGTTGTATCTCATCACTAAGCTTTTTAAGATCACGCCGCAATGTGTCACTCTCTATAAATATCTTTCTTGTGTCAAGCTTGTCCTTTAGCTCTTTGTTCCATGTGGAATCATCTTCAATCAAATAGCTCAGTGACAGGGTTTGCACTGATAAGCTAAGACTATCAATTTTGCGATTAATATCGTTTAAGGTTTCTCCTTTTTCTGTAAGATAATTTGCGCAGCTACTCATTACTGCTTTAACAGAGTCCGAGTCTACTTTGCTAGTTTTTATGCAGTCGACTCTTGCTTTTTTGACCCCATTAATTGATTCTGGAGGGGGTGCCCTATCCTGCATTGCAACAACACTTTCATCCAACTCTCCAAGCAAAGACGTCAACGTTTCCAGTCCCGCCATTTCAAAGGTGGGGAAAGAAACAGTTGAAGTGATAGTGCTGTCATTGTTTTTGTAGCTCACCTTGTAGAGGTTCATGTTGATACGATCTATAACGATCTTGTAGAATTCGCCTTTTTTAATATTCTCCGGCCAAGACTTTATCTTCTTTGTTTTAAAGTCTATTACCAAAGAGTCTGTAGCTACTCCTGTCTCCTTTTTCTCCTTCGCTTTTTTACCCGTTTCTGTTTGAAGAATCATGGCCTTAATGGTATCAGCCTTAATAAAGGGTGTTCTTATAACCGTCGCTTTGATCGTATCCGACACTAGTACATTAACCGTATCAACTTTGACTTGTTTTTGACTCGCCTGCGATAACACCGTCCCCGGTAGGAGAAAACAGATCACCACCAATACTTGGAATGAATTATAGTATAAAGGTTTCATCATTTTTATCTAACTGACTTAATTTTAAATTTAGACAAAGATTGCCGGCAGTTATGCAAGACAACCTTTATTCCGGTTCTGCTGGCACTTCTTTTCCCGAAAATTGTTATAAACAGGAAACTTGTCCTGAAATAAAGGTACCCGCATATCTCTGTAGTCCATTATTATTTTAGCTTGTATACTCTTGTTGAGTACCTGTCTATGTTATTCGGCAGGCAGCCCGGAGAGAATCTGGTTAATAAACCCGAATAATACACCGCATAATGATGCAGTGTTTTCGGAATAACTCATGCCCAGCCTGACTTCTGTTTTTTGGAGAATTTAAGGCGAAAGGGCGTGGGGCATAGAGCATGGGGCTAAGCGCATAGGGCAGGGACAATGCCTGTTTTTCCTCTATTGAATTTAAAGAACCGAATGCCTTGTACATGTCTTTAATCATTCCGGCATTTGAAGATTTCGAGGGAACAGGCACAGCGAACTGCGCGAGATGGATAATTTTACACCGGTGAGATATCAGAAGCAACTGTTGCGCGTGAAGGACCATTGAAATTATCCCGCGCAGTGAGCGAAGCCGCCGACCCCGAATTCTCGGGGACAAGCCGGTGACTTTTTTGGTTACTTTTTTCGTCGTTGAAAAAAGTAACAAGGAAAGACTGGTAAAAAGGCAGTTAATAATTATCTGGCACATTACACCAAAGTAAATAAGCAAAAACCAGATTAAAGCTGTTATTCACGAGTGAAGAGCTCATTATGGATCTGTATCCCATTCTCAGTAATGGTTGCTATCAAAATATATTCGAAACAATTTTTTTCTGTTTTTTCACACCAACCTTCTTTTTTATTCAAACAGGTCAATTCTATTTTATCATCTTCGACAATTTTATATTCTAAATAATCAACGGCTTCGTAGACATGGCAATCACTGTTATCTGATTTGAGACTGCTATTAGTATTATCAGTTATGACTCTCAATTCCGCCCTGTTGTTTTCTTTAAATTCAATTGTGCTGTATTGCTTACTGCCGTACTGTTCATAATAGAATTTGTGATTTTTTGTCCTGTATATACCTGGTATCGATGTAGCATTTTTTTGATCATTAATCACTGATTGTTCAGCTATATCACTGTTATTTTCAGCTGCTCCTGATTGAGCACGAACCTCAACTGAAACAAGCAAAAAACATGCAATGCTCAAACAGGGTAATAGCTTATGAATGTAAAACAGTAAGTTTTTTTGTTTTTTCATTTTCTTAATGTTTAGTTAAAAATAGTGCAGTTATTTTACCTGAAAGCGTAATTCAAATAATTCAGCTACAGATATTTGCATTGCTATAGAAACCTCATCATTTAATTTTATTTATGCACCGCATGCCAATGTGGTATTGAAGAAAGACTCTCCTACGCAGATCACACTTGTTAAGAAAAGTACCCATTTTGAGAAATGAATGATCAAGATTGGGTATATTTGGAAATTCATAATTCGTGATGCGAAATGCGTGATACGTAAGTGGTATGGAACACGGATTGTGAGGGATTGGGCGGATTCGCACTGATAGAAATATACTTGGTGTGAATAGAATGGGATCTGTCAGGGCATCTTTAGGACTGGAAGTAGATCATCAGTGTTGCAAATGCAGCTGCATACTGATAGTTTCCTCCTACATTTTCAATTAATAACATTTCATACACCGTCATGAAACGTTTCCTGCTCATTCCACTGATGCTAGTAGTCACCTTTGCCGCAAAGGCACAGGATCTGACAATCGATCCCGAAATCTATGAGATCATAGATTCTGTAAGTGCAGACCGCCTGGAGTTCGACATACAAACCCTTGCCGATTTCGGGACCCGCCATACGATGTCCGATACCACCTCGGAAACACGGGGGATCGGGGCAGCCAGGCGTTGGATCAAGAGCGAGTTTGAAAAAATAAGCCGGGATTGCGGCGGCTGCCTGGAAGTTCATGAGCAGCGAACATTGGTTGAGGGAGACCCCGACAACCGCATTGACGAGGATACCTGGATCGTGAATGTATATGCCGTCTTAAGAGGCAACATCCATCCGAACCGGTATATCATCATGAGCGGTGATATCGACAGCCGTATTTCTGACGGTATGGATGCTGAAGGAGATTCGCCGGGAGCCAACGACAACGCTTCCGGTATGGCCGGCGCTATAGAAGCGGCCCGCGTTCTGTCGGGATATGAATTTGAAAACAGCATTCTACTCGCCGGACTATCCGGGGAAGAACAGGGTCTGTACGGCGGGGAACATATGGCTGAGATGGCCGCGGAAGAAGGCTGGGACATTATCGGAGTGCTGAATAACGATATGATCGGTAATATTGAGGGTGTCGACGGGGTTATTGACAACCGCAGCTTCCGCATTTTTTCCGAACCCTATTCGGCCGGGGCTAGCTTGCGCGATCTGCAAAGGAAGCGATTTTTTGGCGGAGAAAACGACGGCATATCCCGGCAGCTTGCCCGGTACGTCTATGAAACAACCAAGCTGTACATGCCGGAAATGAACCCGATGCTGATCTACCGGCTCGACCGCTTTGGACGCGGTGGACATCACCGGCCGTTCAATGAAGCCGGATTTGCAGGAGTTCGAATTATGGAAGCGCATGAAAATTACAACCGCCAGCACCAGGACCTGCGGGAAGAGGACGGAATCGAATATGGAGATGTGATAGAAGGTGTCAATTTCGAATATGCCAAAAAAATGACCGCCGTCAATGTTACTGCCCTCGCCTCACTGGCGAAGGCACCCCCGAAACCTGAAAATGTCGACATCCGCGGAGCTGTACGTCCCTCCACGACTCTTCAATGGGAAAAACCCGACAGCGATCTCATCAGGGGATATAAAATCTACTGGAGGGAAACTTCGGAGCCCCTGTGGCAACATTCCAGATATGTAGGGGATGGCGATGAATTTACCCTGGAAGGGATCGTAATCGATAACTTCCTGTTCGGTGTTTCAGCCGTGGGTGAAAACGGACATGAAAGTGTGGTGGCCTTTCCCGGAAATGAGTGATGCGTAATTCATAATGCGTGATGCGTAACGAGTAATGAGTAATGCTGCCAAATCAAGCATCCGGCATCCGGCATCCAGCATCCAGCATCCAGTATCCAGTATCTTCAGAAGGGAATCAACCCGAAGGCAAGAGCATATTTTATATAGTCGGCCTGGTTGTCGATACCCAGCTTTTTACGAATACTTGACCGGTGATTCTGAACTGTGGCCTGTGAAATATCCAGCTGCTCGGCGATTTTGAGATTCTTTAATCCACCGGCGACGAGGGCAAGAATTTCCACTTCCCTGTCGGACAGCGTTTCATATTTTTCACTGAACTTATTTATGAAACGCTGCAAATTCGACACTTTGCCAAATAGCTCTCTTGCGCATTTGTTGTTTTTTTCTTTTCCATTCAATGCCATAACAAATCTCAACTGTATGTTTAGGTAAGTACCAGCTTGTTCAAGAAAGAGATTTATTTAAACAGGCACATGATCAAGATTGGGTATTTTTGGGGAAGGATGCGTAATGCATATTACGTAATGCGTAACGAGTAAGGAGTAAGGAGTAACACTGCCTTAAAACCAGCATCTGGCATCTGGCATCCGGTATCCGGTATCCGGTATCCGGTATCCGGTATCCGGTATCCAGCCTACACTTCTACCAGGTTAAACGCAAAGGCATATTTCATCAGGTCGCGGAATGATTGCAGCTCCAGCTTGCGCTTCAGGTTTTTCCGGTGGGTTTCTACCGTACTGCGGGCAAGGTACAGCCGCTCGGCAATCTGCGGATTGTTACAGCCGTTGGCCAGCAGTTTCAGGATCTCGACTTCCCGTTCGGTTAGCTGCTGAAAACGCTTGAAGTGCCTCAGCTTGAATTCATCCATTCTGATAACCTGCTCGATCTTTCCTTTTTTTCTGCCAAAATCATCAGGAGAAGCAGTTAGCCATAAGTTTAAACCATTAGGAAGTGAAGAAGGTTTACTAAAGGTGATATACGGATGAAATTCTGAATCGTAATAACCCTTTACATACTGTACAAAGGCTATCGACCTGTTTTTATTTTCAGTGGCATAAAATGCCGGCAAAAAGCCTATCATACTTTCAATAGTTTTGGGATGAACAATTTTAATATACTCATCCCAATTTTCTCTTATTTCTTCTAACGTGAAGCCGCTATATTCAACATGTTTTTTATTAATCTGAATCAACTCAAATGTTTCGGGATCATTCAGACTCATAAATAAGGGAATTTCATTCGCCAGAGTCTCGAAATCCTCTCCGTTAATTAGCCGTTCTTCTACCTGCAGGGTATAATATTCAAAACGCTCTAATAACTCTATATCCGTTAAATATGCCATTTCGTATCACAGAATTTTAAAGTTGAATCAGATCATACGCCAGGGCAAATTTAATATAGCCGGCCTGACTTTCAATATTGAGTTTATCCCGAATGCGGGCGCGGTGGTTTTGAACGGTCGCCCGTGAAATGTTCAGTTTTTCAGCAACTGCCGGATTTTTCAATCCACCGGCAACCAGTGATAATACTTCAATCTCACGGTCTGTCAGCTCTTCGAAGCGGTCCCTTTTTTTCTCTTTAAACTGCTGTAATCCGGTCATCTGCTTTAACAGGTTTTCTATCGGCCCCGTTGGGTATAACCTTTCCATAGTCACTGTTTTCTATTAAATTTATGCTGATTTTATCCCGATTGTGCCACATCGTTTGTCATCTCCTGCCAGAGAGGCAACGAAGGGCTTTGTTAACCTTAGCAACTTATGCGAAAAAATGCCAACATTATGAAAAATTCTAATGTTACTATTTGGTTCGGGGAAAAAACATCTTTATAAATAAACCTGTCAGGTTTAACTTGAATATTATGCAACCATTACAAACTGTTCTAAAACCTGACAGGTTTCACCCGAAATCTTTTCGTCAGGCTTAATATTTAACTCTTCATTTGTTATTATCCCTCTCAATCCAAACACCTAAGCTTTACTATTTTTCATGAGTAATAATCCATTATCCGCTTCTTTCAGACTTGGTTTTCTCGGTGCCGGACAACTGGCACGAATGTCATCCCTGCAGGCATTTCGTTACGGCATCCAGGTGGGCGTTTTTTCTGACAGACCTGAGAAAGAACCTGTCCAGTTTATGACTCCTTTTTCTAAAACAGGTTCATTTGATTCGGTTTCAGATATGGCTGAGTTTGCCGGGACGTGCGACGTACTGACACTAGAAAATGAATTTATCAGCTCGGATATTTTAAAAGAGGTCCAGGAAATAAGCGGTACGCCCATTTATCCCTCTCCCGAAAGTTTTTCACTTATTGAAAATAAACTGATTGAGAAACAGACATTCGAAAAGGCCGGAATTCCGGTGACGCCCTACGCTTTGATTGAAAATGAAGCCGACCTGGTTTCCTTCGGAGACGAGTATGGCTGGCCCTACCTGTTGAAATCATCCAAAGGCGGATACGACGGGTACGGAAATAAAACCGTTGAAAACATTGACGAAGCAAAAGATGCTTTTGATAATCTCGGAGGAAACAGCGGCCATGATATTATTGCGGAGGCATTTGTCGACTTCACGCATGAACTTGCCGTACAGGTAGCACGAAATGAAACCGGACACGTGGTATACCCATGCTGTGAAACCGTGCAGGAGGATCATATATGCGTAGCGGTCAAATCACCGGCACCGGTTGATGAATCCGTACAGAAATCTGCCCAAAAACTGGCGATAAAAGCCACCGAGGCTATCGGGGGAAAAGGAATATTTGCCTATGAATTTTTTCTGAAACCGGATGGGAGCCTGTTATTGAATGAGTCAGCACCGCGTCCGCACAACTCGGGACATTATACCATCGAGGGATGCATAACCTCACAGTTTGAAAACCATGTCCGCGCCATTCTCGGGCTGCCGCTGGGCTCAGCCGAATTACGCACTCCGGCAGTAGCTATGATAAATCTGCTGGGAACCGAAAATCGCGATGCACAGGTTGATCTGGCAACGGAAGCATTGGAATCGGCGGACGGACACCTGCACGTCTATGGGAAGCTCAACAGCAGGCCCGGACGAAAGATGGCCCATTTTACGTTGCTTGGTGAGGATATGGAGGCAACATATAAAAAAGCGATGAAGTTGACGAAGGGAATACGTATTTAGAATTTTGAATTCTCAATGTTGAATTTTAAATGACTCTTCCATTCAACATTGAGAATTTAACATTTAAAATTAATGTCATACATTCGCATATGCATCTTAACAATAAGTTGGCAAAAGCTTAGGACTTATGAGTAAAAAACAACCCTTAGTCGGCGTAGTCATGGGCAGCGACAGCGACTGGTCCACCATGCACGAAGCCTGTGATATACTGGATGAATTTAGTATCAGCTATGAGAAAAAAGTGGTCTCAGCACATCGTACACCGGATGATATGGCTGATTACGGAAAACAGGCCCGAAAGAGGGGAATCAAGGTGATTATTGCGGGTGCCGGCGGGGCCGCTCACCTCCCGGGAATGCTGGCCGCCCACACTACTCTGCCGGTCGTTGGTGTTCCCGTAAAAACCAGTACTCTCAGCGGACTCGACAGTCTTTATTCTATCGTGCAGATGCCCAACGGAGTACCTGTGGCAACGGTTGCCATCGGCAAAGCTAAGAACGCGGGGCTATTAGCTATCAGGATATTAGGCACCACAGACAAAAATCTGGCGAAACAGCTCGATGAATATCATGATCGCATGGCACAGGAGTCGCGGGAAAAAACGAAGAACTTGAAATAAACAGACCATCCCCCGTGCCTGAACTAGCTACACCGTTACTGTTGGTTACCGGAAATAAGCTACAAGATAAATCCCCTCCTTATGAAGGAGGGGACTCAGGGGTGGTTGGATTACCGGCATCCTTTCCTTTTTCCACTCTAGAGATAACATCCAATTAAATGTTTCAAATTGACTAAAAAAGCCTGCTCCTCCAACCCCTCTGTATCTCCCCTTCATACGTGTCCGACTGCCGGCGGAAGGGGAGATAACTTGGTCAAGCTGTATCGAAGCCTCGCACTATGCATCAATTCTCTACTGCCTGCCGATTTCATAGGTTTCTCCGGCCCTGCCAAAAAATTCTATTGCATCCGGCGCTACCGACAGTGTTTTGATCTCTTCGCCATCCCTGTACACTTTCAGCTGCCGGTCGGCGCGAATCCGGCAGGGACCTTCCGCCGATACTTTTATTTTACCTGACGTGATTTTTCCATCCTGCCACGCGAAATCCAGCTCGTAACCGCCCCGGGCCCTTAATCCTGTAACCGAACCATCCGCCCAGACATCCGGTAGAGCTGGCAGCAGGCTGATTTCATCATTGTGACTTTGCAGCAGCATTTCGGCTATGCCGGCTGTCCCTCCGAAATTACCGTCGATCTGGAACGGCGGATGTGTGTCGAACAAATTATCCAGTGTTGACTTCCGAAGCAGATCCAACACATTTTCATACGCCCGCTCACCGTCTAAAAGTCGGGCAAAAAAGTTTATGATCCATGCCCGGCTCCATCCGGTATGTCCGCCCCCGTGCTCCAGCCTGTAATCGATAGTCTTGCGGGCGGCATCAGCCAGCTCAGGAGTCTGCAATACCGAAATCTGATCTGCCGGATGCAAACCATACAAATGAGAGATATGGCGGTGGCCCGGTTCCGGTTCTTCAAACTCTTCGTGCCACTCCAGCAGTCGTCCGTCCGATCCAATTTGTAACGGTCGCAGCCGGCGCCGGATGTCAAGCAGCTGCTCCCGGAACTCAGTGTCGGTTTTTAAAATCCGGCCGGCTTCGATGGTGTTTGTCAACAGATCATATATGATTTGCATATCCATAGTCGGACCCATACTCACCTGCCCTTCCTGCCCATCTTTGGTCAGGAAGGTGTTCTCCGGCGAATTAGACGGACCCGAAACGAGATATCCGGTCTCCGGATCCTCGATCAGATAATCCACAAAAAAGAGAGCAGACTCCCTCATGATGGGATACGCCTGTTCGCGCAGAAATGTGGTATCCTGCCCAAACTCAAAATGCTCCCACAGGTGACGGGTACTCCAGGCTGCCCCCATGGCCCACATTCCCCAGCGGGGTTCTGTTGTAGTGGGAGTGGTAAAATACCATGCATCCGTAGTGTGATGAGCCACAAATCCCCGGCTGTTGTATACATTTTGAGCTGTGACCCCTCCCCGCCTGCGCAGGCTGTCGACCAGCCCAAAAAACGGATAATGCGTTTCCGCCAGGTTAGTCACCTCGGCCGGCCAGTAATTCATCTGTATATTAATATTGATATGATAGTCTGCATGCCAGGGAGGGGTAAGTCCCTCGGCCCAGATACCCTGGAGGTTGGCCGCCAAATCGTCTTTGCGAGAACTGCTGATCAACAGGTAGCGACCGTAGTTAAAATACAGTTCTACCAGATCTGCATCTGTTTCTCCGTTTTTTACCAATTCAAGGCGCCGGTCGGTCGGCAAATCTGCATTGGGTGATGTGCCCAGGTCAATATCCACCCGGTTATACAGACGCTGATGCTCCTTGATATGATCCTGCCGGATTGCTTCATAAGATCGTTTCCCAACCTGTTCCAGGCGCTGACCGGCGACAATATTCGGATCATCTCCCCAATAATCGGTGGCGGCCGTCAGAAACAGCGTTACGGCGTCTGCATCCTGCACAATAAGACTGTCACCGGAGGCTTCCAGCGATCCCCCTTCGTTCTGTACTTTTAACTGAGTTTCATAATGTACACCGGGGGGACCATCGGTGTTCGCATCCCCACCAGTAACCCGGCCTTTCATACTGATTAATCCGTCAGACGTCGCTTTTGTCATAGCATCTTTCGGGCGCTTCAGTCGAGAAGAAAATGAAATATTACCGGGCTGATCGGCACTTATCCGCACGATCAGGCTTTGGTCAACCGGACTCGAAAATATCTCGCGGGTATATTCTACTCCATCGATTGAATAGGTAACACGGGCAACAGCATCCTTCAGATTCAACTCCCGGCGGTAACCGGTCGGTTTTTTCGCATGAGAAAATTTCAGCATCAGGTTACCCAGTGTCTGGTAGGAATGATTTTCTACCCGTGGTGTCATTACTTTCTCCGAAAGCAGCTCAACAGCTTTCTCATAGTTACCGGCAAATAATTCCTGGCGTACAATGGGAATATACTTTCCCGCCTCCGGCTGCTGGCGATCCACCGGCTGCCCTGTCCATACGCTCTCCTCGTTTAACTGGATACGCTCATATTCCACCTTGCCAAACACCATAGCTCCGAGCCGGCCGTTGCCAACCGGAAGCGCTTCAACCCATTCATCGGCAGGCTGTTCATACCAGAGGGTATGCTGGGCGGAAACGGATACCGTGCTTCCAATTAACACTGCCAGGAATAATAAAATGATGAAAAGACTCTTATTCATGCTGTTTATTTAAAAAATTAAAGTTTTTTACTCACCTATATGCACCAACATAATAAAAAATATTCAACCTGTCCGCCTATCAGATAGATCAGGATCTGTAGCTAAATAATTATTTATAGCTTTATTTAAGTCTTTCCTGTTCATTTTTTGAACGATCAAAAAACGAACCAAAAAAATCGCCGGCTGGTCCCCGAGAATTCGGGGTCGGCGGCTTCGCTTACTGCGCGGGATAATTTCAATGGTCCTTCACATTCGACAATTGCTACTAATACCTCACCGGTGTGAAATTATCCATCTCGCGCAATTCGCTGTGCCAATTGCCGCTGCCTACCGCCAACCGAAATCCCTCCAACGATTCAAAGGCCGGAAAAAAACATCAGATAAAATACAGGTTATTTATTTTGTTCATCGGTTTTTACCGTGTTATCCAGCGGGATGCCCAACTCTTCGTACAGACTGCGCCGGCCTTCTTTGTCATTTTCCAGGATTTCACGGGCATATTCTGCTACCTGTTCGGCATGTTGGCGGGGCACCACAATCACCCCGTCGCCGTCGGCTACCACAACATCACCCGGATTTATTAATACTCCTCCGACAGAAACCGGCTTATTGACAGATTCAAGCTCGTTGCGCCCCGGACGAATGCCCCTTCCCCGATTCTGGTAATCCATATAAACCGGAATTTTCTGTTTTATAATTTCATCGGTATCCCGAATCCCGCCGTTGGCAACAATACCCCGTGCACCAAGCTTATACCAAAGCAGTGAATTAAAAGAACCGACCGATCCTGTATCACCGTCCCCTTCCACATCCAGTACGACTATGGAACCCTCTTTAATATGTTCCGTATATTCTTCATCGGAAGTATTGGTATACCACTCTCCTTCCCACTGCTGGAATTCTTCTTTATCCATTGGATTTTTGACGATCCTGTTGGTTGGAACATAACGCGCCGTCACGGCGATACCGCGAAATATATGTGACATATCCTCAATATCTTTCCACAGAGCCTCTATACTTTGATCCATCAATCCGACATCCGGCAGACCGACCATATCCATGCCGTCGGATACATCCGCAACCCGCAATCCGTCGTACAGACTGAGTATTTCTTCATCGGATAGATCGTTCTGGGCATAGAGCGATGAACAGAATCCCAGTATCAGTAAAACGGTAACTACACATCCAGGTAATCGATTAAGCATAATCATTTAATTTTATTCCAGGTATTACGATTTCGTTTGTTTGCTCTTTGATTTACAAAATAAATTTAATACATAAAAAGACTAATTAAATCCTGTGTTTCAGTTGGCGGGAGGCAGCGGCAGTCGGCAGTGAATATGTTAACCTAAATAACTTAACACCACCGGTGTCATTCCGACTGGAGCATCGACGGGTTTTCGATGCGGATTGGAGGAATCTCATCCGTTTGGCAGAGGCAATCCATTGTGTTCAACTTCAATTTAGGCGAGGGCAACTACCCGAACTTTTTCTGAATTGACTGCCATTTCAGAACGGATGAGACGTGTCCGACTCCCGGCGGATCCCTCGATTCCAGTCCGAAAAACCCACGGGACAAGGAAGGAGTGACTCTTTTCACAGATTCCGGCAATTTTTAAAGTCCCTCCTTGTTACACTGTGGTTTTTCAGTGGAATAGGAAGGGGTTGGCCCGCTCTACGAAACCTTGGTGTAGTAGAGGGTGGGTCGACTGCAAAGAATGTGAAAGTTCCGCTATTCTTAAATGATAGCAGCCCCAACACATCAATGGTGATAAATTAAAAATTTAAAATTCAACATTTAAAATTAAAAATCAGCCCTGTCGAAACCACCGGACGGCAAACCCAGCCGCCAGATGGGAGGATTTCCGGTCTCCCTTCCACCGGTCTTCACCTTCCACACGTACATTGAATATATCCGTGAGCATCAGTCTCTGCATGCCAGTCGAAGTTGGAGGGATACCCTTCTTCCTCCCACCAGAACGGCAGTCGTTCTTTTTCACGGGTTCCAATTTCATCCATGGTCGCTGCGTCATACAGACGTCCGTTCACCATCGTATACAACACGTTTTCGGTATCACGGATATTTTCCAGCGGGTTACCGTCGATGACGATGAGATCTGCCAGCTTTCCCTCCTCTATTGAACCTAAATCATCATCCATTCCGATATAGCGCGCCCCGTTTATAGTTGCGACTTTCAGAGCTTCCATCTCAGTCATTCCGCCCTGGTGAAACATCCATAGCTCCCAGTGGGCAGCGAGTCCCTGAAGCTGGCCGTGAGCGCCAAGGTTAACATTGACGCCGTTTCGATACAGGTTTTTGGCTGAAGCCGCACTCAGAATATGTCCGTTTTCATACTCTTCCTGCGGAAGCATTGTCCGGTGACGAGAACGGGAATCAACGATCGATCTCGGGGTGAATGTCAGCAGGCGTTCATTTTCCCACACCTTAGTATTCTGATACCAGTAATATTCCCCGCTTACGCTCCCGTAGTTGACAACCAAAGTAGGTGTGTATCCGACGTTGCTTTCCGACCAGAGAGTATGGACATCCTTATAAAGCGGATAAATCGGAACGTTATGTTCGATACCGGTGTGTCCATCCATAATCATACTCATATTATGAGTAAAGGTTGATCCGCCCTCGGGCATCACCATTACCTCGAGCTCGCGGGCTGCCTGGATCACCTGTTGCCGCTGATCACGCCGTGGCTGGTTATAGCTTTTGACAGAAAACGCCCCAAAGGCTTGCGTTCGCCGGATTGCTGACCTGGCATCATCCAGATCCTCGATTTCAGCTTTTATTTCTCCTTCGGCTCCGTATAATATCCGGCCGGTTGAAAAAATTCTGGGGCCGGTCATATTCCCCGCCTTTACCATTTCCGACTGGGAAAAAATCATTTCGTTATTGGCAGAGGGGTCGTGCGCTGTCGTCACACCGTACGCCAGGTTGGCAAAATATTCCCACTGTTGCTGTGGACTCAACCCCTCCCGGAAATTTCCTATGTGGGCATGCGCATCAATGATCCCGGGCATAATTGTCTTCCCACTTACATCTACAGTCTCAGCGCTTGCAGGTACTTCTACTTCGCCGGCTGCACCTACCGTTTCTATACGATTATCGCGGATTAGCACCGTACCATTTTCAATGACTTCATCACCGTTCATTGTGATGATCCGTGCCCCTGTCAGTGCCAATAAGCCACTGGGTTTGTCGGATTCAATTTCCAGTCCGATATCCGTGCCTTCCCTAGCTCCCAAAGGAAGTTCCGTATCTGATTCACCATTCAGAAAATCAAAAGCGTTCTCAAGTTCAACGCTGAAATACTTTTCACCCAGGGTCCAGTGCAGTTTTTCACCGTCGCCGGACCAGTGCAGGTTAATTCCGGCATCTTCGGCCACATGGGTAACCGGAATCGCCTTGGTATCGGCACTGAGGTCAATTCCCTTGCCGGCCTTCGGCATGGGCGCTACATAAACTTTAAACAGATGATTGAATGCCACCCATTTGTTGTTCGGACCGGGTACAAAATTATTCCCGTATTTTGATGTAAAATGCACTCGTTTTTCATTGCCGGTCAGGTCGACGCTTTCGTAAGAATTGTCCAGGTAGGAACCTCCCAGGTAAAAGATTCGGCTGCCATCGGCGCTGAACTGCGGATTTGAGCCATCTTCAATAACCAGTGTACCTTCACCACCGCTTGCCGGCATTGTGAAAATGCCGGTTTCTACCGTATAAGCATGTCCCTGGTGATTGTTGCCGGATTCGCGCCGGTATACAATGGTCTCACCATCCGGAGAGAATGAAGGCTCGCGAAAGATGCCTTTCCGTTTCGAAATCTCTTGCGGCTTTGCATTGCTCTGATCCAGATTGAGTGTCATAACAGAACCGAGTGCTGTATCACTCCACGTTACATAAACGAGATGATTTCCATCGGTCGAAAAAGAAGGTTCAAATTCCAGGGCATCACCGTCAGTCAATCGTTGGGGGGTACCATCCGGCAGCTCTTTTTTCCACAGGTAACCGGCGGCGTTAAAGATCAGAAAATCACCATCCGGGGAGGTTACGGCATGGCGAATCGCTTTGGCGATAAAGGTATCCGGCAGTGGATCCTGCTTGAAGCGCACTGTTTCGGCAATTTTCTGATTTACTTCCGCTTCAAAAGGTATTACTGTCGCTTCTCCTGTTTCTGTGTTAAGCTTGTTAATTTTTCCTTCCGCCCAGAAAACCAGGTGTTGATTGTCGGGTGTCCAGTTAAAATTGGTATACGGACCGAAGATCGCCCAGGCCTCCTGCTGATCTTTGCTCAACCGGTCATACACCGGTTTTTCAATTCCCGACTCCAAATCACGAAGGTAAAGAACACTTTTCGTTCGCACCCGCTTAATAAAAGCCATTTTTGTGCCGTCGGGTGAAATAGTAGGGCTTATCGCTCCGCCGGGCCCGCCGGTCACACGTTCGGTTTCACCTTCTTCACGGTCATAGCGATTGATTGCATAAACCTGGCTGTTCGGGTCTTTATTGTACTGGAAAAAACCACCCGGATAGACATCCTGACTGTAGTAGACATAGCGCCCCTCGGGTGAAACAAACGGTTGTCCGAGATCCTGCTGTTCATTGGGTTTTTCAACAAGCTGAATACCTGATCCGCCGGATATATGATACATCCATAGCTCGCCTGCCCCCAGTGAACGGGTTGATGTAAAATGTTTGCGTGCTATGAGATATTCACCGTCCGGCGTCCAAACGGCGTTATTCAGCAGGCGAAAGCTTTCGTCGGTCACCTGCCGGGCATCTGACCCGTCCGAATTCATCACCCAGATATTGTCACCGCCTCCGGCATCGCTGGTGAAGGATATCCGGGACCCGTCGGGACTGAATCTCGGCTGAATTTCGTAGGCCAGGTTATCCCGTAATACTGTGGCTTCCCCGCCTTCTATCGGCATCAGGTATATATCACCGAGTAAATCGAAGACAATTTGGCTGCCGTCGGGACTTACATCAAGGTTCATCCATGTCCCCTCATCTGTAGTAAAAGAAATTTCGTCGTAATCGTAGGGTGGATTATTGACATCCCATTCCTCTTCAGCATCCTGTGCTTTAACCGAAATACCGGTTGCCAGGAGCAAACATAAAACAAGTAATTTTTTCATATTCATATATCTTCTGTTATAGAATTGTGGATATAAGGTATGAAAAAATATTCCGTCCCGAATTTGTTTTTTGATTTTTTAAAGACCCACTTCCCGCGTTGAGTAGTTTTGATTTACTGAGGGATGGAGGGTTTGAGGGATCGGGTTACAGAGTCAACCCCCTATGCGGGGTATGAATTCTCTGCTGGTGATTGGGGGATTTACCCATTGGTTAAAGTCTGTGTACAGGCAGCGATGGAATCTCAGGAATTCCGCTATACCAGATCCGCAAAGTTTTGAAAACTTTGCGGATCTTTGCAGCTGCCTCCTCATCATTCGAGACCTGACAGGTATCCAAAACCTGTCAGGTCTGCGGGTACAGACTCATCATGAGGGAATCAATTCCCTCGCTGGTGATTGATTCATCGTGCTGTTAGATGCTACGCCCTTGTCGGTTGGCACGCGGGATGATTTCAAAGGTCCTTATTCTAATGAGGTTGTTTCCAGGAAAATCACCGGTGTGAAATTTTCCAGTTCGTGTGGTTCGCTGCGCCTGTTCCCTCCACCGATTCAAAGCCCGGATTTGATGTTTTCTTAACCTTTTCTTGTCATCCTGAGCGGTGGAGCGGACTTTGGTTTTAAGGCCGCGACAAAGTCGAAGGATCTCAATAACACTGGCTACCTTCTTGGTGCAACGTGTCTGCTTTACTGGTTAATAGCTCGATTGAGAGAGATCCTTCGGTTTCGTTTGCTCCTGCGCTGGTATTCTTATGGAAATTAACGCCGTTAAGTTATTTATTATCAATACTTGGACTACCTGATTTATACCAATTAAAAGATTATGATACGATTAAGCAGGTCCATTCTATCACTAACAATTTCGACAATTATTATTGTTGGCTGTTCCGGCCAAACGGAAGCTGACGTTCCCGAACATATAAAAAAGCTAGAAAAACTGACTATTTACGAAGCTGATGCGCAACCAGAATATGAAATATCCCTGGAACCGGAGATCACTTTCAGAGATACCGGCAGGGTACGGTTTGGCAGGATAATCCGGTGGGTTGAAGCTGACAGCAAAGGCCATACATATATTTTAGATAATACAGAGAATACAATTCATGTTTTCAATTCCGAAGGGGAATACTTAGATAGTATTGGACGAGAAGGACGCGGACCTGGTGAATTTATGTTGGTTGCAGATTACCAGGTCGATGATCAATTCCTCCATGTACTCGACCGTCGGCAAAGAAAGATCTCTGTATTTCATACAACCGACTTCGAGCACCAGCGGGATATTAACGTGGATATCAATGAAAAAGAGAACAAGCCATCCTGGCTGGACAGGGTACGGCAAAACAGAACGGCCTATTTTCCCAATGACTTTTATCCGCTTTCGAATGGCAATTATCTTGTGATATTCAGCGACAACGGAGTGGCCGTGGCTGACAACCTCCCGGGGCGAACCTACGAGTTTTCCGGTTTTAACCCGGAAGAAGAAGCTTATAGTCACGGATTGTTGTCTTTTGACTGGACGGGCGGCGTTTTGGTAAATGAATCGAACAATGTAACAACTGTGAGGTTTGACGTACCTTATAAACGTAAATCAGAGTTTGATGTTGAAAATGGACAACTGGTATATGGGTGGACAGAAAATTTCTTATTCAAGGTGTATGATGCGATGGGCAACTATCGACATGCTTTTTACTATCCGTTTGGAAAGATAGAACTTTCTGAAGAGAAGGCCCTGGCCCACTTCAATGATCCGGACGATAATACTACTAAGGCAGCCGTTCGCAACGATACCCTGCCGGCAACATTTCCTGCCTTTAATACGGTACTGTTGGACAGCAAACAGCGAATCTGGGTATCAAGTGTTACCGAAGATTCCGAGGAGTATTTGTGGAGGGTATTAAACCTCGAGGGCAAGCTGCTTGCACAGTTCCGGTGGCCCCGGAGCAGATCTATTAAGACTGTTGAAGGAGACTCTGTTTATACGATTCAATACAATCCGCAGACAGGTGCTCCCCTGATCAAGCGATATGCAGTGACGTTAAAATGAATGAGCTAAGTAAATAATATCTCATTCGTAATCCGGTACTTGAAATCGCCGGCAGTTGGACTATAACTCAGCCGGCGGATGTGGCTTATACCCTCAGACCGCTGATTCTGATCCGAAGGAATGCCTTGGGCACGGTCGGGTGGATTGGAAAGGGCAGCTAAAATGGAACACGGATGACGCCGATCTGGTGGATGAGTTAGCGGACCATCGAAGGCTGTTGCACAGAGTCGCGCAGAGATGAATCGGAGTTTCACCGGAGGGGTAAGCTTTGAGGAAATCCGCCATTATCAGAAAATTTATTGTGACGCTTATGTAGACGGACGGTTTGTTGGGGGAGATTGATGAGGTGGGAGTTGATTAAAAATTGACGGTAACGATTCTGCACTTAACCGTTCTTTAGAGCTTAAGGTTTTTATAAAGGCCAGGGAATTCAAACATCATAGGCAAGAAGCCAGATCCGTGCCGCGGCTGCGTCTGGTTGAAACCATCGTTGTTTCTGTTTGTTCGTTTAATTTATAGAAACAAAAATATCTATTTCGGCATTAGCGGCCAAATCCGCGTTGAAGCGCTGGTTATACTCACACACCTTTGAGCTGACCGATTAGTTTGAAGAAAGATGCTCCTGTGTCAGTTTTAAGGTGCTCTCCAATAATGACACATCGCCAACTTCACCATGCCCAGGGACAACCAACGTTGCGTTCCCATACCTGGATATTAAATTTCTAGCAGATTCAGGCCAAACTTCTACGTCCGAATCGCTCAAATTACCAAGACTGTTCGATTTCACAAAGCACCCACCAAATAGAATACTCTGCTGAGGCAGCCACACAACAACATTGTCTATAGTATGACCGGCACCAGGATAGAACACCTCAATTTGATCGTTAATCAACCAATAACTGGTTTCTTCAATAGAGTTTGTTGCTTGTGCTTTCCCTGATTCATCAAGTAAATCGTTCGTCAATTTATTGGCATATGTAGGAATGGCATTTGAGTTTAGCCACGCAATTCCCGCTGCACTATCATCATGAAAATGTGTTGAAATGCTTCCTTTGATAGTATAACCACGCACCTGAAACCAATCTACCAGCCTTTTGGTATCCTCGGATGAAGTTGGGGTATCAATGATATATGCTTTTTTGTTGTTAAGAAATACCAATCCATTAGATGCAACAACACCAAAACCATCAAAACGCTCAAAAGATGTATGGATATAAACGGTATCGTTGAGCTTTTGTATTTTTAAGGCTGGTAGTTTTTCGTCTGCAGTTGCAACATTTTGACCAAAAACTAAGTTAATAGTTACCGTTAAAAGAAATAACGTTAGGGTAAAAACTTGAACAGTTTTATAGTTTAAAATGTGGTGTTTCAAAAAAGCTCCATTAAATGATATTATTGGATATTGAGTATAACGACCCAGCGTTTAACCTGCACGGGGATTATTAACTAAATAAGGGTACAATTTTTTGAATTAGCAAAAGAGTAAATCAACGGCGAGACCGTGTCAGCCGTTAATGCGCGGGTTAGCACGCTGACCAACTATTTAAAGATCAAGCTCTTCCGGATCTCTTCGACTATCCCAGAGATGCATAATTCTGATATGCTCTTCATCATTGAGATAGAAAATCTGATAATGATCTTTAACAAAAACCCGTTCTTCTCGATTTTTAACTTGACGACCTAAAAAGGGAAATTCTG
>CAZPWQ010000060.1:0-20268 GCA_964590495.1 uncultured Balneolaceae bacterium | reverse complement strand
TGATAAAGATGGTTTGGAGGGACATGGTCTCACTTTTACCATCGGCAGGGGTAACGATCTTTGCAGTGCGGCAATTCAGCTGATTTCACCGATGGTGGTCGGACAGACAATTGGTAGTATTGCAGAAGATTTTGGCACTTTTTGGAAGAATATCACCGGAGACAGCCAATTGAGGTGGCTGGGGCCCGAAAAGGGTGTTATTCATCTGGCCACTGGTGCTATTGTCAATGCTGTATGGGATCTGTATGCCAAAGTTGAGGAAAAACCACTTTGGGAATTACTGGCGGATATGTCTCCGGAAGAACTGGTCAGATGCATAGATTTTACCTATCTCACCGATGTCATCACACCGGAAGATGCGATTGCCATTCTGCAGAAACAGGAAGCGGGCAAGCAGCAGCGAATTGAGCAGCTGCAAAAAAACGGATATCCTGCTTATACCACCTCGGCCGGCTGGCTTGGTTATTCCGATGCAAAGATCAGGCGTTTATGCCGGGAGGCCATACAGGAGGGATGGACCCATATTAAAATGAAAGTCGGAGCAGATCTGGAAGACGATATGCGCAGGGCGGAAATTATCAGAGAGGAGATCGGTTATGATATGGTACTGATGATGGACGCTAATCAGAAATGGGATGTGGAGGAAGCAATAACAAACATGCAGGCTCTTGCGAAATTTGATCCCTGGTGGATTGAAGAGCCGACCAGCCCGGATGATATTTTAGGTCATGCTACAATCGGTAAGGCAATTGCCCCTATCAATATTGCTACCGGAGAACATTGTCAGAACAGGATCATTTTCAAGCAGCTGATGCAGGTAGAAGCCATAGATATTTGCCAGATCGACAGCTGCCGGGTAGGTGGAGTTAACGAAAACCTTGCGATTCTGCTGATGGCGGCAAAATTCGATATTCCGGTATGTCCCCATGCCGGCGGAGTAGGACTGTGTGAATATGTACAGCATCTTTCCATGTTTGATTATGTTGCCGTCAGCGGGAGCCTTGAAAACAGGCTGATAGAATATGTAGATCATCTCCATGAGCATTTTCTGGATCCCGTAGAAATAAAAAAAGGACATTATATGGCACCTCAAAAGGCGGGATACAGTATCGAAATGAAAAAAGAGACATTGAAAAATTATGTTTTCCCTGAGGGAAAAGTATGGCAGAAAATTTTGGGAGAAGGTTAGCTATTTTCTTTGTGACGACTCCCTCACAATAAGCTCAGGATTTAATATTGCCTTGCGGGGTTCTACAGGGGTTTGGAACTTGCTGTCTTTATTAACCTGGTCTAAAAACATTTGAGCCGCTATTTCTCCCATCTTTCTGCTGTGCTGTTCAACACTGGTAATACCTGGAGTTACATATGAGCTGAAGGTTTCATTACTAAACCCGGCGACAGCTACCTCTTCCGGAATATCAATATTGTTTTCCTTCAGCACTTGGATAGCACCCATGGCAGTATAATCGCTTGATGCAAAAATGGCATCCGGCGGCGGAGAATTTTTAAGGAAGTTTGATGTTAATTCCCGTCCGTCTTCTAAACTCATATTACTTTCAAGTACAAGATTCTTATCAAAAGATATATCATGATCCAATAAAGCCTGTTTATATCCCCGCCGGCGTTCATTGTATATATGAACATGCTGATAACCTGAGAGATGAATAATTTTTCTACATCCTTGTTCTATTAAATGGGTAATGGCCTTATAAGCCCCTCTGTAATCATCGATAGCTACTACGTCCGAATCAATTGCTTCGTTGAACCGGTCGAAGAGGATAAGAGGAATACCCTGATCGATTATATTTTGATAATGGTCAAAATTATCGGTTTCCATAGCATGAGAGGCTAAAATACCATCAACTTTAGCCTGGTACATTATATTGATGTTATTTATTTCATCCTCAATATTGTCATTGGATTGAAAAATAATGATTCTATATCCTCCTTCTTTGGCTACTTCCTCTATTCCCCTGATTGCAGAAGAAAAGAAGGTTTCATCTGTATGGGGTACCATAACTCCGATAAGATTACTGGATCCCTTAACAAGAGCTGTAGCAATACTATTGGGATGATAATTTAGTTTTTGGGCTACCTTACTGACTTTTTCTTTAGTTGAGTCACTTATTTTGGGATGATCTTTTAACGCTTTAGACACAGTTGAAACATCTATATCTAATTCGTTGGCAATGTCCAGGAGTGTTGTGCTCTTATTTTTCATAGAAATTTCATCAGGGAATTTTATAATACTAATAAAAATCAAATGCTAAGCATATCTAAAGATCATTTAATTAAAGCATTTCATTAGTAATAAATCTTTTCTAAAAAAGAAATTAATATTATACTACTTCCAGTTCAAACGTTTGAACTGGCAATCCCGAAATACATATGAAAAACCTGTTAATTTCTTTTTTGATTGCTTCTTTCGTCGCTTTTTTAAGCTGCAGTAACTATTCGACCCCGGAGAAGCAAGCGGGAAAGGACATTTATGAACCTGATTGGGAGTCTTTAAACAAACACAACCCCGAACCCGAATGGTTTCGCAATGCAAAATTCGGTATTTACTTTCACTGGGGAGTGTATTCAGTACCAGCATATGACAGTGAGTGGTATCCCCGAAATATGCATATCAAAGGTCAGCAGGCTTATAAACATCACATAGAGAATTACGGGTCTCCGCTGGAATTTGAATACGCGGACTTCGTTCCGATGTTTAAAGCTGAAAAATTTGATGCTGAAGAATGGGCATCACTTTTTAAAAAAGCTGGAGCACAATTTGCAGGACCGGTGGCTGAGCATCATGACGGTTTTTCAATGTGGGATAGTGAATATACCCCGTGGAATGCAGCTGATAAAGGACCCGGGCGTGATATAACCGGTGAACTGGCTGAGGCTATTCGCGGTGAGGGGATGAAGTTTGTTGCCACCTTTCACCATGCCCGGAATAACCTGTGGAAACTGGAAGGTGAAGAGTGGACCGGTCATTATGACCATGTGAAGAGAAATTTTCCATCTCTGTTGGATGATCCCGAGAATGCTTTTTTATACGGTTATATGTCCCGCGAAAAGTTTCTCCAGTTATGGGGTAACAAGCTGAAGGAAATAGTCGATAAGTATCAGCCGGATCTGATGTGGTTCGATTCCTGGCTGGATGAAATCCCCGACAGTGTAAAGATGGATTACCTGGCATATTATTTTAACCAGGCTAATGTATGGGACAAGGAAGTGGTCGTGACCTATAAACAGGAAGATCTACCTTCTGATGTGGGAGTAAAGGATTTTGAAAAGGGTCGTGCCGGTGAAAAGCTGGACCAGGCGTTTTTAACAGATGATACTATCAGCAAGGGCAGTTGGTGTTATACAGACGATTTGGAAATAAAAAGCACGTCTGTGGTGCTGCATTCCCTGATCGATATTGTCAGTAAAAACGGTCAGCTTTTACTCAACATTTCACCCAGGGCAGATGGAACAATCCCGGAAAATCAGAAGCAGGTGCTGCTTGAAATCGGGGACTGGCTGGATATCCATGGTGAGTCAATTTACGGTACGCGCCCTTGGGGAACATATGGTGAAGGACCCACAAAATTGAAAGAAGGTCCTTTTGAAGGATTTACCGATGCCGGCGAATACACCTGGAAGGATATACGCTACACTCAAAAGGAAAATACAGTGTATGCTATATTGTTGGGATGGCCTGATGCGGAAAAGGAAGTTCAACTTTACTCATTTTCCCGGGACAGTCTGGATAGTTCGTTGCAGGTTACTGAAGTTTCGATGTTGGGAAGCGATCAAAACATAGAATGGAAGTTATCCGATCAGCATTTGACAGTTAAGACTCCACCAGCCGTACCTGACCGGAAGGCGGTTGTTTTTAAGATAGTAACGAATAATTAGGTATAGATACTGGTTAAAAGTTAATTACATCCATTACGAGCTGTGTCCCTGGTTATAGAAGATCATAAATAAAAAAACAGCCGGAATTAGAGACAAAACAAATAGGAAAAATCGCTCCGGCCATCTGTTGTCGATGATAGAATCTGCAATTGAAAAAAGGCTATATATTTAAGCATATTGATAATATTCAGTTCAATAAAATTTAAATGAAGAAACCCACTTTTATTCAGGGTAACTGTAATTACAGTGGTAAATTTGGTGAGGGGAGTCGCCTGGTTTTGGGGACGGCAGGTCTCGGGGGAGTCTGGGGCGAGGTAGAAGGAAGAGAATCTATAGAAGCCATTTTGTATTCAATGGAGCAGGGTATTGAAGTAATAGATACAGCTCCTTCCTACTATAAAGCACAGGAATATATAGGCAAGGCATTCAAAGAATGGGATGGAAATCTCCCTTTTATAAGCACCAAGATAGGTCGACTGCCGGCTAAAAAAGCAGATAAAGTATATCTGGATTATTCTCCTGGCGGAATGCGCAAGAGTATAGAGGAAAGTCTCGAACTGCTGGGAGTTGAATATATCGATCTTTTATTCCTGCATGAACCACAGTTGGTACCAATAGAAGAAATGGAGTCTATTATGGACACGCTCCGTTCATTTCAGGATGAAGGTATTGTAGGAAAGTTGGGTATAGGAGGAAATCCTGCAGATAATTTTTGGCCGTACGTTAAAAAAGAAAATTTTGATGTCGTATCCTCTTTTTTAAAAATGGATGCCAGTTCATTGGAAGGATTTAAGCATGATATTCTTAAATTCAAAGATGAAGATTTGGCTATTTATGCAGCTTCATCTCTTCATATGGGGCTTTTAGGATCAAAATTTTCAGAGTATGTAGAAAATCCCCCGGATAACGAGTGGATTCAACGAAGTCATATTGAAAATGCAATTAAGGTAAAACAGATAGCTGAACAAAATAACCTCTCGCTCACAGATATTTCACTCAGATATCTGTTTTCCATGGAAGAGGCAGATCGTGTGGTTCTCGGGCCGAGCACAATCGATGAGGTTAAAGAATCTTTGCGTATTTGGGAGAAAGGTCCTCTGGATAAAGAAATTTTTGAGCAGATAACAGAAATTTTGTTAAAGCAATGGTAGAAAGGTAAAGTCAATAAAAAACAAGGGCCAAATTAAAATTATATGTCTGATTTAAAAGTAAAGAAATCAAATTCAAAAAAAGGTGAGGGCCTGAGAGCTCCGCTGCTTCCTTTTGTGCTGATTACAAGCCTCTTCTTTATGTGGGGAATGGCCAATAATCTGACAGACACGTTATTGGCTGCCTTTAAAAGAATCATGAGCATGTCTGATTTTGAGACGGCATGGATTCAAATTGCATTTTATGGTTCCTATTTTTGCCTGGCTCTTCCGGCCGCGATATTTATTAAGAAGTTTACCTATAAAGCAGGAGTTCTTTTGGGGCTGGGCATGTATGTGGCCGGAGCCCTTCTGTTTTATCCATCAAGTATAGCCATGCAATACGGTTTCTTCCTGGCGGCTTTGTTTATTTTAGCTGGAGGCCTTGCGATACTGGAAACTACGGCCAATCCCTACATTATCGCAATGGGGGATGCGGCCACCGGGACAAGAAGATTGAACCTTGCCCAGTCATTTAATCCCATAGGTTCCATTTCCGGGGTTGTTATCAGTAAGTTTTATATTCTATCCTACCTCGATATAGCCGGCTCAGAGGAGAGAGCCGCAATGTCTGCCGGAGAACTGGAAACCATACAACAGGCTGAACTTAGTGCGGTTATGGGTCCCTACGTCACAATTGGTTTCCTGTTATTGGCATTGTGGATTGTCATCGCCTTGACAAAAATGCCCAGATCATCGACTGAAAGTACTACGATTAATCTATGGCCAACCATTAAAAAGCTGGCAAAGAAGAAGAATTATGCCATGGGTGTCGTGGCCCAATTTTTTTATGTAGGGGCTCAAATATGCGTCTGGTCATTTACTATTCGATATGTGATGGTTGAGTTAAACCTGGCTGAAGCCGAAGCTTCGAGCTATTATATAGCGGCATTGATCGTATTTACGATATTCAGATTTATCAATACCTGGCTGATGAAGTATTTTAAACCGGCAAATCTACTCATGCTATCAGCTATGCTTGGGGTGTTGAGCACGTTTATCGTCATCATCGGAAGCGGATATGTCGGGGTTATTGCTTTGGTCGCCATATCGGGATTTATGTCACTTATGTTTCCCACTATTTTTGGTCTGGCGTCTGAAGGATTGGGCAAGGATACTAAAATCGGCAGCTCGGGTTTGATTATGGCCATAGGGGGCGGAGCCGCCTTACCTGCCTTACAAGGATATATATCCGATTTAACCGGCAGTATTCATATCTCCTATTGGATTCCCCTTTTGTGCTTCTTAGTGGTGGCCTTCTACGGACTATTAAGCAGGCGATATGCTTTGGTAAAATAGATGTAAGAATATAAAATCACAGCAGAATTTTCTGGAGCATTACCTGAGCCCAACGAGATTCGTCTAAACAACTATTTAAGTTTTTGGAGGGATAATAAAGTTACGTATTACATTATACGCATTACGTAAATCTGAACTTTGCTCTAAAGTCGCAACTAAGCTAAAATCCATGCTTGAAATGATTAATCAAAAACAAAGCCATCAATTCAAACGATACTGCAAAACCCTGACGCTAAAAGATGATCCGGAATTGATTGAGGAATACAAAAAAGTACATGCCATGGGTAATACCTGGCCGGAGATCAGCCGCGGCATGAAGGAGGTCGGTATCCTGGACATGGAGATCTACATTTTCGGGAATCAGCTGTTTATGATTATGGATACGGAAATTGATTTCGATCACGAGAAGGCCATGGCTGAGCTGTCTAAAAAGCCCCGGCAGGCTGAATGGGAGACATATGTATCGAAATTCCAAAACACTTCAGAAAATGTTTCTGTTGCCGACAAATGGCAGCTTATGGAACGAATCTATAAGCTGGATCAAAAGAAAGAGTATGATGCAATCCATGGGCAGACAGAGGAATGTCCATAGTATATTTTGATAGTTGGAAGCTTTGCCGCTCTGATTTTACAGACACATGATGTTTTAACTCTCTCCTTTAACATCAGCATCATTATTCTTACCATTTGCACCATCCCGATCTCTAACTACATACTATTTACACTTCTCGGAAACCATACCTCTATTAAATAGCAGAATTTTATCAGCTATAGCGCAAAAAGGATGTTGACATTAAACTTAAATTTTATAAATTAGGTAAGAACATTCGTTTAATAGTGAACATATGTTCACTCTCTGAACTGTAAAAAAATTTTGTCATTCTGTTTAATAGAGAAAGTGATGTTTATTCAAATAAACAAGCCAAATAGCTGGGACCGTACTTTAAATGCTGAGCCTGATCAGTTGTGGTCGGGAATAAGGGAAGGAGATGAAAAAGCTTTGTCAAAACTTTTCTGTATGTACTATAATTTCCTTTTCAATTATGGATATAAAATTGTTCCCCGGCACGACCTGGTGAAGGATTCTATTCAAGAACTGTTCCTGACCTTGTGGAAAAAGAGAGATCATATACAAGAGGCTTACTCGGTCAGATCTTATCTGTTTCACTCACTTCGCCGGATTCTGTTTCGAAATCTAACGCGGCAGAAAAACCGGTCTGACAGAAATGAGGTTTACGCCGATAATTTTTTTGAAGAAGTATATAATGTAGAAGAACTGATGATTCATTTTGAAACCGAACAGGATCAAAAAGAAAAGCTTAAAGAAGCCATACAGTCGTTAAGTAAGCGCCAGAAAGAAGCTATCTTTTTGAAATTCTATGAAGGTTTGTCCAATACTGAGATTGCAAGTATTATGGAGATAAACCAGCAGAGTGTCTATAATCATGTTTCAAAAGCCATCGGTAACCTGCAGGAATTTGTACAGGTTTGAGAATATCGGATAGGTAGCACAGGCCGGTGAAATGCATTTTCAGGAGTTGTTTGTTGTAATTCCATGCCCGGGTTATATTTTAAGAGTTGCTCTTTATAAATTTCAATATCAAATACGGGATTATTGTCATCTCAAGACACTCTTTTACTGGAACTATTAAATAAGGCATCATTTATACGTTGGTTAAATGATAAGTCGGGCAGAGCCGAAAAAATGAAATGGGATCGGTGGGAGAAAGAGAATAAAATTCATCGGATATTAGCTAAAAAGGCAAAAAAACTTATTGACATGCCATTTCCTGAGGATATCTCCACCGAAAAAATGACTGAATTGAATCGCCTAATGGAAAATATTAAAGAGATCAAAACCGGCGAAGAATGAGTCATGAGACAGTGATCTTGAAATTTTTCTAAAAAAGAAGAGTAGATTTGTCCTTTGACTTACTCTTTAATTACGATTCTCATATCACTTAGAGTTAGAATCAAACTGTATTCCCCTTAGTTTACAGTTAATTGCCAAACCGGCTTGATCGTTTCATACGGTTAAGCCGGTTTTTGGTGTTCGAAGCATTTCTGAATGATTATTATTCTCTACTGCATCAGCCTCTCAATACACTTGGTTATTAATAACACTTTGCCTCCAAATTGAGTGGATAGAGGTTAATAAACCCGAAATCTGAGAATAAGCTATTATTGTTTTCGGGGGTCTATAAGAATAAAAATATAAAAAAGAGTAGATCTAAAATTTTGATGTGTCTTTAAAAATGTAGCAGAAATTACGATCTGTTAAACGTTCAGGATAGGTATTACTGATGACATATCGGGGATATCTTCTTAACCGGTTAAGCGGAACCTGAACATACAAAAATTTAAAAACCTGCGAGGGTTAATTCGTTAACAAATAAGTTGAGGAGATACCATGTGGAAAAACCGTCACAAAAATAATCACAGCATTTCCAGGATAATCGGATTACTTGGAATACAGATTTTTTTCCTGTGTTCGATAGTCCTGGGTCAAAATACCGTAAGCGGTACTGTCACTGATGCACAAACCGGTGAAATTTTACCGGGAGTGAATATCTCGGTGAAAGGTACAACTGCAGGTACTTCAAGTAATGCAGAAGGAGAATATACTCTGAATGTATCATCCCTAAGCGATACTTTGCTCTTTTCGTTTATTGGTTATCAGGATCGGGAAGTTCCTATCAGCGGTAACACAACAATCAATGTTGTTATGAATCAGCAGACTATTACGGGAGATGAGATAGTAGTTGTAGGATATGGTACGCAGCGCAGACAGGATGTTACCGGCTCTATTTCATCGGTAAGAGAGGATGATTTTAACCCCGGTGTATCACTTGCTCCTGAACAACTGATGCAGGGGAAGGTAGCGGGGGTTCAAATAGTTGAAAGCAGCGGCAGGCCCGGTGCCTCATCGAGTGTTCGTATCCGGGGATCCAGTTCCATTTCCGCAGGTAATGATCCGCTTTATGTTGTTGACGGGGTGCCGCTACAGCTCGCTTCTGCAAACAATTATGTGAATGTTGCCGGTGAATCGACAACCTCTCCGTTTAATTCGATGTCGTCTAATCCGTTAAATACGTTAAATCCGGCGGATATAGAGTCGATCGATATCCTTAAAGATGCCTCCGCAACCGCTATCTATGGTTCCAGAGGTGCTAACGGGGTGATTATGATTACAACCAAGAATTATTCGGAGACAACTGTAAACTATGACGGTTATGTCAGTATTTCGCAGGTACCCAATCAGCTGCCGTTCTTATCGCATGAGCAGTATGTAAACTTTGCTGAAAGCAATGGTTTGTCGTTCCCTGATGAAGGTGCTCAAGTCCGTTGGCAGGACCAAATTTTCCGTAACGCACTGACCAATAATCATAACATTTCGTTTGGCGGGGCTTCCGAAAACACTAACTATCGGGCATCATTGGGTTATACGAGTCAGGATGGGGTTATAATATCTTCAAACCTGGAAAAGTATACCGGACGTATTAATCTGACTCATCGTGCCATGGATGAGAAGTTAAGAGTAAATCTTAATCTAACTAATTCCCAGGTAAACGAAGATAATGCTGCTGTTTCTTCCAATGTCAATAATGAAGGAGGAAATATGCTGAAAGATGCCCTCCGCTGGGCACCCACCCTGCCGGTGCATAACAGCGATGGCAGTTTCTTCCAAATTGGTGAATTGCGTGTTAATCCGGTTTCATGGCAACAGCTTGATGATGTTACAGAACGCAATACGTTGCTCGGCGATGTAAAGATGACGTACGATTTGTTGGAAACGCTGAGCTTGTCAGTAAATCTGGGACATAACAATGAGCATATAAGCCGCTTTAATTATGTGCCGATGGCACATCCTGTTGGAGCAAATGAAGGTGGACGAGGGTCCATCAATAAGCTGCAGAATGAAAGTTCACTTATTGAAACCAATCTCAATTATGTGAATGACATTACGGAAAACAGCCACATTAACTTTTTGGCAGGTTATTCCTATCAGCGGTTTGAAGTACAATCCACTTTTACTGCAGCCAATCAGTTTGCTTCAGATGCCACAAAATGGAATCTGATCCAGTCCGGAAATACATTGACGAATACATCCAATAAGTCTGCGAACAGACTGGCTTCGGTATATGGACGTATCAACTATCGTCTGTTAGACAGATACAATGTCACATTTACTTTGCGAAACGACGGCTCCAGCAGGTTTGGTCCCAATAACAGATGGGGTCTTTTCCCTTCCGGTGCGGTTGGCTGGAACATAACGGAAGAAGAATTTTTTGACTCCGATCTGATCAGCAATCTGAAACTCCGGGTAGGCTACGGGATAACCGGTAATCAGGAGATTCCCAACAACCTGTTCAGGGAACAGCTTTCAATAGGCGGATCCGCAACCTATTCCCTGGGTGGAGAGTCTGTGCCGAGTGTTCTGCCCAGCAATTTTGCCAATCCGGATCTTAAGTGGGAGCGTACCACACAGATCAATTACGGACTGGATTTCGGGCTTTTTGACGAGCGGTTATCGGGCTCGATAGATTATTATACGAAACGGACCACCGATCTCCTGTTGCAGTTTTCTACGGCTGCTCCGTCTGTAGTGAACACCCAATGGGCAAATGTAGGAGAAGTGGAAAACAAGGGGCTGGAAATTTCTCTGAATGCCGATCTGATACAATCCAATGATTTTTCGTGGAACAGCAGCCTTAACTTTACTACAAACGAAAATAAAGTTGTATCGCTTTCCAACGATCAGTTTGAACGTGAAGATTTCAGAACCGGTCTGCGTTCCGGAGTGGTTAGTTCTCCAAACGAAAATACACAGATTATAAAACCGGGACTGCCTATGTTTACCTTCTGGGGGCGTCAGTTTACCGGCCTGGATGAAAATGGCATGGAAATCTATCTGGATGAAGATGGGGAGCCTGGCGCGGACCAACTGGCTATCGGCGATCCCAATCCCGATTTCACATACGGCTGGACCAACACGTTGCAATGGAAGAATTTTGATGCATCCGCTACTATGAGGGGGGTAGTCGGTAACGACATATTTAATAACACAGCTGCTGAGTTCTCTTATACCAACCTTCTGCCGGGCAGTAATATACTTGAAGATGCCCTGGACAGTGGGGTAAGCAGAGATCAGACTTCCCAGTATTCATCCCGATGGTTGGAAGACGGCAGCTATCTGAGACTTTCAAGCCTGACCCTCGGTTACAGTATTGATTCCTCAATATTGCCTCAGGTTTCACGTGCCCGGGTCTACCTGACCGGACAAAATCTCTTTGTAATTACAAACTATTCCGGATTTGATCCTGAGGTGCAAACGAACACCCAGCGGGGTGGGGGGGCGCCGGTAGGAATTGACTATCTGGTTTATCCCCGACCGAGAATATTTCAGCTCGGTCTCAGCTTATCGTTTTAAAAGGGATATGAAACTATGTTCGATATAAAAATGAATCTAAAAATCCACGATGTTATGAAAAAAGAAATCTTAAAAATAAACAAGCGACTGGTTATTGTTGCCGCAGCTCTGTTGATCATATTTCCCTCTTGTGATCTGACTGAGCCCTCACACTCTGAATTTACACCTGATACATTTTATAGTAATGAATCAGCGATTTTGACCTCGCTTTCGGGTGTGTACAGAGATTTTGCAATCATCCCCAGCATGGGAGGTCCGTACCGGGTTCTGGAACTTTCAACCGACCAGGTAGTGGTCCATGCCAAAATTCAGGGTTGGTGGGACGGACCTGATTTTCACCAATTGGCCCAGCATGAATGGGATGCAAGTCATCCCTGGATTAATGGTATGTGGAATAGCTTGTTCGGTACGGTTGGTCAGGCAAATGCGCTGATCTCATCGCTTGAAAGTTCCAGCCTGGACGACTTGGATGGACCAATAGCAGAACTGCGTGCTTTACGTGCATACGCGTATTTTTACCTGATGGACCTATATGGGAGCGTTCCGATTTTTACAGAGCCAAAAGTAGATCCCAATAATCTGCCCACACAGAATACCCGGGCCGAGGTATTTGAATTTGTGGTGGATGAACTCAACGCTGCGGCCGAAACTTTACCATCGGCTAACGACGTAGGAACGGATTATTATGGGAGGCTGACAAAAGAAGCGGTTTATTCGCTGCTTGCTATTACCCATCTGAATGCCGAGGTATATACCGGTACGCCTCAGTATGATCAGGCTATTACCAATGCCGACAGGGTAATAGATTCGGGGGCATATATGCTTCTGGATGATTACCATGCCAATTTTTCGCCTGATAATGCTAATAGCGCGGAAATGATTTTTGCCGGTGTTTATACTCCGAATGAATCCGGTGGCCTGGGACATCCGTTCGTGCAAAAGGTCCTCCCGGGTATAAGTGGCGGACTTTTTGGCTTGCCTTATACGCCTCAAAATGGTTTTGGTACCCGCCCTTCCGTAGTTGAGTTGTATGAGGACGAGGATACAAGAAAGGAGATGTTTATAACTCCGGGAGAATTAAAAGATCCCAGGACGGGTGAAACAGTGATGGTCGAACGCATAGTACCGGATGGTAACTCCGCTCTGTATGTGCCCGGAGAATCAAGCGAAGGTCCTGTGCCGTATGAGATCATTAATGCCGACGGTCTCAGAAACCAGCCTATGAATGCCGGAATCAAGTGGATTAAGTGGGGGGTGGATCCAAATACCAACGGAGGAAATGCAGGCAACGATATTGCCTGGATTCGCTATGCCGATATCTTACTGATAAAAGCAGAGGCTCAATTCAGAACCGGCACCGGGAATCCCTTATTGTTGGTAAACGAGGTTAGAGAAAGAAGCAATGCCTCTCCATTGATTACTTTGACGTTAGATGATTTTCTGGATGAACGAGGCAGGGAGCTGGCATTTGAGATGTCCAGAAGAAGAGATTTGATTCGTTTCGGTCAGTTTACCGACCCCTGGGAATTCAAGGAAGCTTCCGAAGATTTCAGAAACCTTTTCCCAATACCGCAGAATGCGTTAGAGTCAAATTCCAATCTCGAGCAAAATACCGGATATTAGGTCGTTTATACGAGTACCTGAAAACTGTAATGCTGATCATTAAATTTGAAGGTTCGGCCGATAGCTGGTCTGAACCTTCATTTTTTTATAATGAGTATGAATTTAAATAATCCAAATAAAATTATAATTATTCTGATTATATGGTTTTTGACAATTCCATATTCACTGGTTGCCCAGGAAGAGAAGTCTGATATGCGTTTTGATAATCCAGTTGTAACAGGGTGGTTAATCGGTACTTCAGAAAATAATTCCTCAACCGATCCTGTAACAGGGCGATCCAATATATTTTTTGATTTTGAGAATGTAAGGCATGGAGACTACAGTGTGGTGTATACTTTTGAAGAGTCGGGTTCTGCCGTTAAGCTCGGTATTACCCCCGATCCTTTTCAAAAGAAATGGGAGTTGCAAAATCTGACATCTCTATCGCTGTGGGTGCGTATTGACGGAGAATTAAGCCATGAGCCATTGCAATTGGCTTTGGTTGACATGAATAATAACAAAGCAGCACTTCGGCTGGAACATATTAAGCCTGATCGGCGCTGGAACCGGTTGAATATTTTTATTGATGAGTTTGAGCTGCCAACAGAGTTTAATATAAATGAACTGGCTGCAGTTCAGTTGGAAGCAGCAATGGAGGCCGGTTCTAGAATCTGGCTTGATGATCTCAGGTTTACTTCACCGGAAAATGAATTTGATGCGATCAATGTAATGGATAAATCAGTCCGGCAATGGATGGAGGAAACCCGCCGGACCCGCCCGGCCCGCATAGATTCAGCTTTAGTTGAAGTAGCTGAAGGAAATCCGGGAGAAGGACTGTTAAAAGAATTTTCCAACTTATGGCTGGGTAATGATTTAACACGAACCAACCAGCGCCTCTATGACATATTTACTACAGAAGATGTAGAAGTAATACGAGAGCATGGTATTCACGACACGTGGAGCTTATCCTTAAACCCATTGCTTATTCGTATGTATTATTTGTTCGGATCCAAAAGTGAAGTAAAACCGGGAAGACTTCAGGAAAAAACCGAAAAAGCTTTACTGGAATTGCTCTGGGAGCGAACAAAAGAGATTAATGATATAAGTCTGACACAGAAGAGTACATGGTGGCTTATCGGCAGTGAAAATCATGATATAAATGCCAAAGCCTCGGCTTTACTCACTTCCCAGATATTTATGAATGAACCCGAATATGCCGATCGAAAATATCCCAACCCCGGAACGGGTGGTGGAATTGATTATTGGTTCCATCAAATGTACGGACAGGGTAATAATAAAGGTCCGGCAGGGGGTGCCAGCTGGGGAGATAATAAACAGTATACGGCCGAAAACCATTACAGGGCATGGGTTGGATTCTGGAATGAATATATAACGGAACGTGCCCGCAAAGGATTTTTCCTGGAAGTAGCCTCTACAGGTTATATGAGGCATTCAATTAATTTTTTGCAAAATATTTATGATTTCGTTTCCGACAAGGACCTGAGTAAGCGAATGGATATGTTTATGGATTTAATCTGGGCGGAGTGGGCCCAGGATCAGTTGGGTGGTGTTAGAGGTGGGGCCAAAACCCGCTGGCGTTACCATGGTTTTGATTCAATGTGGGAAGGAGCACAGTTTTATCTAGGCGGACAGGCAAATGCCAATACCTGGTATGCACAGCTGGTAAGCGATTACGAGTGGCCTGAAATTATCTGGCATATGTTTTTAAACCGGAAAGGGAAGGGCGAGTATGCATACAGGTCGCGAAAACCGGGAGAAGAGGAGCCGGGGCTGTGGCCGCGTCCTCCGGGCCTGGAAAGAACCATGGCAGTGGATACCGAATCGAGATTTTTGCGATACAGCTGGGTTACCCCCAATTATATTTTGGGCACACAAATGGATCATCCGGCAGCAGTGCACAGTCACCTGAGTCCTGCTGCCCGATGGCAGGGTATATCTTTTGCTCCGGACTTTGCGGCTTCCATTTCACCAGCCGGTATCATCACAGATAATGATGAAAAGTGGAGTCGGGAAAGGCACAGCTACTACAGAAGTGTTCAACATAAAAACGTACTGATAACCCAGCAAAACCGGCGCTGGTTTCAGCAGAATCCGAGTTGGTATCCAACATATGATATATACGAACGCGATTTCGGAGTACATTTTAGTGGCAGTTTTGATCAATTGCATGAACAGGAAGGATGGATCTTTGTAGAGAAAGATGCTGCATATCTTGCAGTACGTCCGCTGATGGGAGAGTATGAATATGATCATGAAAGCTGGTCGAGTACGGGTAATGACGCTTTAACGTCACCCATAGAAATGGATACGTATGAATGGGGCCCTAAAAAAGAATATATTCAATTCAAGGACAAGTATAGCCCGGTAATTATGGAGGCGGGACGCCGCCCGGATTTTGCATCATTGGAAGAGTTTCAGGCTCATATTTTCAGTAAAAAACTGGAACTGAAAAAAACAGTGGTACCCGGTTGGTATATCGTATTGTACGGTGAGGATAAGGATGGTAACCCTGTACTGACATTTAATGCGGCAAATAATGAAATACCAAAAGTTAACGGAAAAGATATTAATTATGTCCCGGACATTGTATTTGAAAGCCCATTCCTGCAATCTGAGTATAATAGTGGGATAATCGATTTGAAAGCAGAAGGAAGGCACAAGATGCTCGATTTCAATAAACCGGCAAGCAGAGATATTTCAGGAGAAAAGGAAATGTAACCCTCACATTGTTTGAAATGGTTGTTTAGCTGAGACATGAAAGATAATGAATAGGTAAAACGCTTTGATGAAATCTGGATACAACAATAAAAACTCCCTGACAAACATCAGAAGAGTAGTATCGGTACGGGTTCTGTTGTTTATCATTATCTTCATGTCAATTAATCTTTTTCTCGGCCCTGCTTCCGCACAGAATGCCAATGAAAGAGATATCCCTTTGCCTGAGCCTGCCAACACTGATCTGCCCTCCCTATACCTGATCGGAGATTCCACCGTCCGAAATGGGTCCGGTGACGGAGCAAATGGGCAGTGGGGATGGGGCAGTTTTCTGGCTCCGTATTTTGATACTTCTAAAGTTAATGTAGTGAACCGTGCTATTGGCGGCCGCAGCAGCCGAACCTATATTTCCCAGGGATATTGGGACAAGCAATTAGAGCTGATGAAACCGGGAGATGTGGTCCTTATTCAGTTTGGCCATAATGACGGCGGTGCTATCAATGACACCAGACGGGCCAGGGGTGTAATTAAAGGAATTGGAGACAATAAGGAACAAATTTTTAACCGGCTCACCGGGGAAGATGAAGTAGTACATACCTACGGCGCTTACCTGCGAACCTATATATCGGATATCAGGGAAAAGGGAGCTGTACCCATTATTTGCTCACTTGTACCGAGAAATTTCTGGAAAAAAGGAAGAATAGTTCGTGATGAAAACAATTTCGCGACATGGGCCGGGCAAGTGGCTAAAGCAGAAGGGGTGGCTTTCCTGGATATGAATGAGATTATTGCCCGGGAATATGATCAAATAGGGCCTGAAAAAGTGGACGAATTATTTACGGAAGACAACACGCACACCACAGAGGTCGGCGCGGAATATACTGCAGAGTTAGTAACAGTCGCTTTAAAAGGACTTAAACAAAATCCATTGAAACCCTATTTTTCTGATAAAGCCGATTATGTGTCTGCCATATTTCGTGAGTTGGATAAATCATCCCGTCCGGTTGTAACCGGATATGGTGAGGGAGTGTTCAAAGTTGGTGAGCTTATTTACCATAATGATTTCATAAATAAAAATGACTGGCTACCTCAAATTGAAGAAACCGAAGCTCAGGCAGAGCCACGCATAGATTTTAGGAACGGCTTTCTTGAAGTACTGATGCCGGGACGTGGTGTCACTATCTGGAACCGCAACAAATTCAGCGGTAATATTGCCATTATTTACAAGGTTAAAGCCCCCTCAACGTATGTAGACGAGTTGGGAGTTGTAGTTCGGGATATCAACACATTCTGGCACGCCGAAGACCCGGAAAATCAGGAAGAAATATTTAACGCTGAAAAGTATACTGGAGCATTTAATTCCTACCACAAACAACAGGGATATTATGCCAGCATGGGTGGCAGGGATAATACCACTACGCGTTTCAGACGATATCCACGTTTTAAAAAAGGTAATCCTGTCGGGCATATTTCCTTATCTGAAAGAGATGGGCATGAAGATTATCTGATCAAGTCTGATAAAACCCATACCATCCAGCTTACAGTTTATAATGATGTAGTTCAATATATTGTGGATGGAAAAGTTTTTTATGAAATACGTGATGGAGATACTGTACGTGTCTCCCGTGCGGATGGCACTCAGGATAAGGTGGTTTATACAAAAGAACGATTCTCGGCATACAATGATGGGTGGTTCGGATTTCGGCTGGTCAACACTCATCATATATATTCAGATTTTCAGGTTTATCGTCTTGAACCTGCCGAATAGCAGGAAATACAGAACGATTTGATCGACCTTAATTCTCCCCTTTAGGGGAGATGAATGGCAGCATTGGTTCTGCGGCCATTCTGAGGGGTGTTCTATGGGGCATGCATCCGGATTTCACCTGCACGAGATCCGCAAAGTCTCGCAGACTTTGCGGATCTGGGACTATGGAGCCCGATTACTCAAAAAAATCCCAAACCGGTAAAAACCAATGGCATTAAAATTTTCGAAAAATTACAGGATGATGAACAAAAGATTCAGCATTACCTTATTTATTAATTTATTCCTTATAGTATTTTTATTGCCCCAATCCGGTGCTGAAGCACAGGAATCTGTCTCTCTGCAATGGCTGGATGGGGAATCGCCACCGGTTTCGGCTGGTGTAAGCTGGGGAGTACCCTGGCCCAGGGGCGAAATTCAGGAAACGAACTCTTTTACGTTGACTTCCAACGAGGGAGAATCTCTACCCCTTCAAAACTGGCCGATGGCTTACTGGCCGGATGGGTCCGTAAAATGGATGGGTTTCGCAACAACATCAGATTCGGGAAGTGACTCTTTCAATTTAGTGCCGGGAAAATCTGGTTCTGAAGTACCGGATGACGCCGCTGTAAAAATCCGGGAAAGTGATACGACCTACGAAATAGATACCGGTCCACTGCAGGTGCGGATCACCAGGTGGGGCGGAGCATTGATTCGGTCGATGATTATTGAAGGCCGGGAGGTTGCCCGGGAGGGAATGCTCGTGGCCCTGGTTGAAAATGGATCTGACGATTATTGGACGGCTCCGGATCGGACAAAATATATCAGCAATGTCGAAAATGTTACTGTTGAGCAGGATGGGCCGGTTCGGGCAGTCATAAAAATTGAAGGCGTGCACAAAGCAGAACAAAACGGCTCAACCCTTCTTCCTTTTGTCGTACGTCTTTATTTCTACGGTGGACAGGAATCGGTACGGATGGTGCATTCCTTTATTTATGATGGAAATGATGACCGGGATTTTATCCGGGGCCTGGGAATTCATTTTTCTGTTCCTATGCGGGAGGAAGTGCAGAACAGACATATACGTTTTTCCGGGGAGGGAGAAGGCTTATGGTCCGAACCGGTTCAGCCGATGGTTGGCAGGGGCGGACGCTATGTAGAGGATCCGGAGACCGGAGATGATGTGTACCCCGATCAAGTTGCCGGGAAGCAGGTTCCAGATCAAAGTGAAGTAAGTGAGCAGGGGCGATATTTTCTAGCGGATTGGGCGGTATGGAATGATTTCAGGTTGATGCAGCCAAATGCAGACGGGTTCACGGTTGAGAAACGGACGAACACGCAAAGTGCCTGGATTCCTTCCGGAGGCGGTGACCGGGCATCGGGATTGGTTTTTACGGGTGATGTCAGCGGTGGACTGGGTGTAAGCCTAAAGGATTTCTGGCAATCATATCCATCCGGGCTGGAGGTACGAAATGCAGGTGGAAGCGCGGCGGATCTTTTTATATGGCTTTGGTCCCCGGCTGCTTCTAAAATGGATATGCGCCACTACGATACCAAACCACATGGCCTGCAGTCGGTTTATGAAGATGTACAGCAGGGATTCGCCGACCCAAACGGTGTAGCGCGTACCAGTGAAATGATGTTGTTCCCAACCTCAGGTGTTCCTTCCAAAGAGGAAACCGTCCGGATGGCGAAAACAGGAAGCGAGCCGCCTTTGCTGACAGCCACACCCGAATATTTGCATTCCGCAGAGGTATTCGGATACTGGAGCCTGCCGGACCGATCCACGCCTTTCAAAAGAACTATAGAAGATCGTCTGGATTCTTACATCGATTTCTATAAAAAAGCGATAGACCAGCATAAGTGGTATGGATTCTGGGATTACGGAGACGTGATGCATTCATACGACAAAGACCGTCATGTATGGCGCTATGATCTGGGCGGGATGGCTTGGGCGAACACCGAGCTGATGCCCGATATGTGGCTTTGGTACAGCTTTCTCCGTACCGGCCGGGCCGATATCTTTCGCATGGCCGAGGCGATGACCCGTCATACGCAGGAGGTTGATGTTTATCATACCGGCCGGTTTGCCGGATTGGGTACCCGACATAATGTCCGCCACTGGGGCGGAGGGGCCAAAGAGGTCAGGATAAGTCAGGCAGCCTTGAAACGGTACTATTACTATCTGACCACCGACGAACGCACCGGCGATCTGATGCACGACATTACAAAAAATGCCACTGAAGCAATAACCAGATATGATCCCATGCGACTGGCGCAGCCCGCTACAGAAGAGGAGAAAAAATATCCAGTTCGCCTCCGTATCGGACCTGACTGGTTCGCTCTGGTTAGCAACTGGATGACCGAATGGGAGC
>CAZPWQ010000059.1:2738-20287 GCA_964590495.1 uncultured Balneolaceae bacterium | reverse complement strand
CATCTTCTGTGCTTCGTTTTGAAAATGACGGTATCAAGTATAACCTGCTGGATACACCCGGCCACAAAGACTTTTCCGAAGATACGTTGCGGACGCTGGTAGCGGCCGACACGGCACTGATGGTGATCGATGTTGCCAAAGGTGTTGAAGAACAGACTGAAAAACTATTTGAAGTCTGTAAGATGCGTGAGATACCGATTATCACATTTGTGAATAAATGCGACCGTCCGGGACTCGAACCGCTGGAAGTGATCAGCAATGTAGAAAATAAGCTGGGGATTGAGCCGATTCCAGCCTCCTGGCCACTAGGATACGGTAAAGATTTTCAGGGTATTTACGACCTGATCGGAAAAAAACTGTACCTTCACAGAAAAGAGGAGCATGGAGCCAAAAAGGCCGGAACAGAGGTTTATGATTTAGATGAGGGGCTGGAAAAAGCAATTCTTTCGGACCACGAGAAAGAAAAATTCCGCGAAGAGGTGATGCTTACCGAAGATCTTTTTGAATCGATGGACCGGCAGGCATATCTGAATGGAAAGTGTACTCCGGTATTTTTCGGTTCGGCCCTGAATAATTTTGGTCTGGATGTGTTTCTGGATTATTTCTCCGGACTGGCAAGTCCGCCGCAGCCATATGAAGATGAAGCCGGCAGTGATCGAAATATCGACAGAGGATTTTCGGGTTTTGTTTTTAAAATGCAGGCGAATATGAATCCGGATCACCGCGACTGCGCTGCTTTTGTGCGGGTTACGTCGGGCAAGTTTGAGCGCGGGCTGGAAGTTATGGAAAGCAACACCGGTAAAAGGGTGAAAATGTCCACTCCGCATACATTGATGGGCGATGAACGCCATATACTTGAAGAAGCTTATCCGGGCGATATTGTTTCGTTGTTTAATCCCGGCTCGTTTCGCATAGGCACAACGATCTACAGCGATGATCCTGTAAAGTTCAATGTAATTCCGCTTTTTACCCCCGAGCATTTTATGAAGGTATCGACCAAAGACCCCTTCAAGCGAAAACAGCTTCGCCAGGGATTAAAGCAGCTTGCCGAAGAAGGAGTGGTTCACGTATTTGAAGTACCTCAGGGCGTGGGTAATGAGCTCCTTCTCGGTACCGTCGGAGCATTGCAGTTCGATGTGGTTCAACACCGCATGCTTACCGAATACAACTGTGAGTTACATATGATGTCGGTATCCTACAGTTCGGCACGCTGGCTGCCCGAAAAACAGGACATTATCGATAAGCTGGAGAAAAGTTATTCAACGCATGTTACCAAAGATATGGAAGGCAATCCCATCGTACTCTTCGAAAGCGCTTATGCATTGAGTCAGGCCAAAGAAAAAGTAGGTGAAGAGAATCTCTTTAAGTTCAAACAAGGATGAATAATTTTAAATGTTGAATTTTATGTTTTGAATTGGGAGCGTAGTTATCACCGGCTCCCAATTCACATTCAACCTTTAAAATTCAAAATTACTACCGTCCGCCATTGGCTTGCATGTCGAGGATGCAGTTGTTATCAAACGGCGGGATTTCTTCTCCCACGAACTCTCCGAACAGGTCAGTAGTCTCCATAGCAAAATACATCAGGCATTCGTCATTGTCGCAGTGATGCCCGTTTTCTTCATCCTGGTGCTCATTTTGCATCTCTGTCCCCGATCCCGCAATGTTAACCAGGCCGAACAGATGACCGAATTCATGCCGAAATGAAGTGGCCTCTATCAAAAAACGGGAAGATTGCCCGATACCACCGCTGGCTTGTTCATAGGCTTCACCAAAGAACGCATTGGACGTATTGTAGTAAGCGATTCCAAGTACGTTATTTTGATTAAATTTTCCATCCACAATAATCATATAGGCAGTCAGGCGTTCACTGTCGGTGGTTTCGGTGAATTCATCCCGGTGTTCGTCCTCCAGAGATCGGATTTCACTGGCACTGTAACTGTCCTGTCCGCCGGGAGGAATTACTGTAGGTTCCAGAATGGTTATGGAGGTTTTATTCAATCGCTGCTCGAGCATTGCCTGAAGACTATCCAGAGCCTCTTCGTTGGGAGCGTAGCCTTCCATATAATCAATCTCAATTACAAGTTCGGTAAAATTAGAATCGGCAAGGAAATCGTTTGCTGAATGACCGGGATTGAGGGTTTGTGAGTAAGGCTGCGACTGCTGTCCATTGTCTTCAGACGAAGTCGAATCGAGGCACGATTGCAGTACTAAACCGGAAAATATTATGCTGAACAATATCAAAAAATAGTAACGTAATGTCTTCATATAATAAAAATAGGTATTTTACTTAGGATGATCTTCTCAACCAATACAAACTGTAACGGGAGAAAAAAGTTTCATGACCCATATCAGCAAAGGAAGTACAGGCTATAATTGATTCGTTTCCTAATTAAATATGCCCGATATCAGAATTATCGAAGTTGATTTTAATAATGAAATACACAGCCGGGATCTGCTGATGCTGATGGATTCCTATGCCTGTGACCCGTTCGGGTTGGAAGCGCCTCTGGGAAAAGAGGTAAAAAAATCTCTCATTGGTGAGTTGAAAAATATAACCGGAGCACTTTCTTTTGTGGCATATTCAGGGGGTAAACCGGCGGGCCTTGCCAACTGTTTTATACTTCTTTCGACGCTCGATGCAAGGAAAATGATCAATATTCATGATCTGTTTGTGTTGAACGAGATGCGCGGAAAAGGTGTAGGAGATGAGCTTCTGAAAGCGATTCAGAGGAAAGCAGTAACACTTAAATGCTGCCGTTTAACGCTTGAAGTGAGGGAGGAGAATGAAGCAGCGATAAGATTATATGAACGTTTCGGCTTTGATGATGATTATCAAATGTGGTCTCTGGTGAAGGAACTATAATTAAAAGCTTAATTTCACCTTCGCCGGATTATGCTTAAATTAGAGGGCTTTTATAGTGTGAATGATTGTTTTGTTGATTTTATAGAATCCTGGTGTCCCTGATTCTACATGAACGGCTGCAAATCATTATTTCAATCATTCACTGATTCACCCATTCAAAATTCAACAATTCAATAATTTTTGACTCATGGCAAAAGAATTTGATCTTTGTGTAATCGGATCCGGTCCCGGCGGCTATGTGGCTGCTATTCGCGCTTCACAACTCGGCTTTAAAACGGCAATCGTGGAAAAACGACACCTCGGTGGTGTCTGTTTGAATATTGGCTGTATTCCCACCAAAGCCCTCCTGCGTTCTGCAGAAGTATTTGAAAGTATTGACAACGCCGGCGACTACGGGATAAATGTGAAAGATTATTCCGCAGACTTTGAAGGAATCATTAAACGAAGTCGCAATGTCGCCGATAAAATGAGCAAAGGCGTACAGTTTCTGATGAAAGCCAACAAGATAGAGGTCTTCGAAGGTAAGGGTGTTTTTGAATCGAAAGATCAAATAAAAGTAGTTGACGATAAAGACAAAACACAGGAGCAGGTAAAGGCTAAGCACTTTATTATTGCAACAGGAGCCAGGGCCCGGGAACTACCAAGCCTTCCGATTGACGGCAAAATGGTTATTGACTATGAAATGGGTATGAAGCTGGAAAAACAGCCGAAAAAAATGGTGGTTGTGGGTGCAGGTGCTATTGGAGTTGAGTTTGCCTACTTCTATAACACGATCGGTACCGAGGTTACACTTGTGGAGCTTCAGGATTCACTCGTACCTGTAGAGGATGAGGAAATCGGTAAAGAACTCGGCAAGATTTATAAGAAAAAAGGCATCAATGTACTTACCGAAAGTACGGTTGAGAAGGTTGAGAAAAAGGGTAAGAGCGGTGTCAAAGTAACTATTAAGACCCCTAAGGGAGAAGAAACAGTTGAAGCCGATGTTGTCTTATCCGCCGTGGGTGTCACAGGTAATGTGGAGGACATCGGCCTCGATGAAATAGGCGTTGAATATGAAAAAGGAACAATTGAAATTGACAAAAATACCTATCAGACCAACGTGGACGGCATTTATGCCATAGGTGATGTCGCCGGCGGACCATGGCTTGCTCACAAAGCATCGCATGAAGGTATTGTCTGTGTTGAGAAACTGGCCGGTGAGGATCCGATACCCATCAAGTATGATAATATTCCCGGTTGTACGTATTGTGAGCCCCAGATTGCTTCTGTGGGATATACCGAGCAGCAGGCGAAGGATGAAGGCTATGATGTTAAAGTGGGTAAATTTCCATTTTCCGCAAGTGGAAAAGCGGCGGGACTCGGTCATGAGGAGGGTTTCGTGAAGGTGGTATTTGATGCCAAATACGGAGAGTGGCTGGGTTGTCATATGATAGGCTCCCACGTTACGGAATTGATTGCCGAGGCGGTGGTGGCGCGCGATCTGGAAACAACAGGACATGAAATCATCAGTGCCGTGCATCCGCATCCGACGATGTCGGAAGCCGTAATGGAAGCCGTTGCCGAAGCATACGGCGAGGGCGTCCACCTGGGCACAAAACCCCAGGATAAGTAAATCGTACGCAGAATTGTAGGGACGCGATTTATCGCGTCCTTACGGTGTATTATTAGCTATGAATGAAGTAGAACTATATGATCTGGGTCATGCTGATTATCACCCCGTATGGGACCTGCAATCCGCTATTCAGCAGCGGCTGGTGAATGAAAAGCTGCAGCGGCGAAAGCTGGAAGCTGGAAAACAAGGGGCACAAAGTAATGATATCTTGCTTTTTGTTGAACACCCTCATGTCTATACCCTCGGTAAAAGTGGCGATAATGTTCATCTGCTGAAAAGTTTAGCAGAACTTTCGGATATCAATGCCGAGTTTGTGAAAATTGACCGGGGCGGGGATATTACCTACCACGGTCCGGGACAAATTGTAGGTTATCCTATTTTTGATCTTGACCGGCATTTTACCGATGTGCATAAGTACCTTCGCTATCTCGAAGAAGTAGTAATCCGAACCTGTGCTGATTATAATATCGAGGCGGGACGTATCGAGGGATTAACCGGCGTATGGATCGGTAACAGAAAAATATGCGCTATGGGAATAAAATGCTCCCGGTGGGTGACCAAACACGGCTTTGCGTTTAATGTTAATACTGATCTGGATTATTTTAATCATATTATTCCATGCGGTATTACAGACAAGCAAGTAACCAGCCTGCAGGAACTGTTGGGCCGCCATATCGATCTCGCCGAAGTAAAAGAACATATCCTGAATCATTTTGAAGATGTGTTTGAAATAAATATTACACGGGTTGATTCGTTGCCTGAACTGAACGATCAATTTTCGTATCTTAAACACCCAGTTGAAAAAGCGGCATCCCATTAAACCCAGAAAAGTTTTATGATTAAGGAATTAAACGTTGTAGAGAGCAAAGAAACTGCGCAGCGGCGTCCCGACTGGCTTCGGGTAAAGTTACCGTCAGGTGAAAAGTTCAAGGAAGTTTCGGAAACCATCCGGAAACACTCGCTCAATACCGTGTGCTCGGAAGCCCGCTGCCCGAATATCGGCGAGTGCTGGGGTAATGGTACGGCAACTTTTATGATTCTCGGAGATGTATGCACGCGGTCATGCTCATTTTGTGCCGTCAAAACGGGTCGACCGGTGCAGGGACTTGACTGGGATGAACCGCGCCGTGTCACGGATGCCGCAAAAAAGATGGGGTTAAAGCATGTAGTTCTTACCTCTGTTAACCGCGATGAGCGCCAGGATGGCGGTGCACCGATTTTTGCCGAATGTCATAAACAATTGCGTGAAGAAATTGAGGATGTTACTATAGAATCGCTTATTCCCGATTTTCGCGGCGTCTGGGAAGCTCTCCAAATTGTTATCGATACACCACCCGATGTATTGAGTCATAATCTTGAAACGATACCGCGTCTGTATCGCGAAATACGCCCACAGGCGAAATACAAGCGTTCCCTGGAACTTTTGCAACGGTGTAAAGACCAGGGACTTCGAACCAAAACCGGAATTATGGTCGGATTTGGTGAGAAACCCGATGAAGTTATTGAGCTGATGCAGGATTGTGTCGGTCATAACGTCGATGTGTTAACGATCGGTCAGTACATGCAGCCGACAAAAATGCATCAACCTGTCGAAGAATGGATACATCCCGACCAGTTTGCAGAATACAAAAGAATTGGTGAGGATCTGGGCATTGGACATGTGGAAAGTGGTCCGCTGGTCCGTTCCTCTTATCATGCCGAACGTCACGTTTAGCTGATACCGGATTTTCACAATTACGGTCTCGAGAATTATTTGTTTTCTGTTATATTGACAGAGAAAAGCATCTCTCAACTCAATTTTTGTTATGATTGCACTAGGAGTCGTCATATTGATAAGTTATTTGGTCGGATCCATACCTTCGTCAATATGGGTTGGGAAAGCCGTTAAGGGCGTAGATATACGTCACCACGGCAGCGGTAATGCCGGTGCGACCAATACCTTTCGCCTGTTGGGATGGAAACCGGGAGTTGCCGTATTGTTCATCGACTTTTTTAAGGGTTTCAGCTGTTCGTTCTGGATCAGTCAGCTGGCCTATCATATCGCCAGCGGGCCCATCTCCATCATACCCTATTGGGATGTTGATCCTTTTCTTCGCATCCTCTGTGGCATAATAGCTGTAGTCGGACATATGTTCCCGCTTTATGCCAGTTTCGAAGGAGGTAAGGGTATGGCTACAGCTGCCGGAATGTTGTGTGGAATTGAACCGGTATCGGTTGGAATAGCAGCTGTAGTTTTTGCTGCTGTAATGTTCAGCAGCCACTATGTGTCCCTGGCCTCTATCGTTGCAGCCTTTATTTATCCCATTGTACTGGTTGTCCTTCGATATGTTTTTAACCAGCCTATAGACGGCAGTATTCTTATTCTTGGTGCAGTAATCGGCCTTGCAATTATCATTAAACATCGCGGCAATATAATACGGTTGCTGGATGGTACCGAAAACCAGGTAAGTTCATTCAGTCCCGCCGTAGGATGGCTTAACAAAGAGAAAAAACAGGAACAAGCTCCCAACAAAAAGTGAAGAAAATTACTATTATAGGTGCAGGCAGTTTTGGCACGGCCTTATCGATAGTGCTGGCGCGTGCAGGTAATGACGTGCAGTTATGGGCACGTGAAGTGGAAATTGCCTATGGTATTAATAGTCAGCATCAAAATCCATCCTATATTTCAGATGTAGTTTTGCCGGATTCTGTCACCTGTTATACCGATCTGGAGGAATGTCTTCATGACCGTGAGATGATTGTTTTTGCGACACCCTCCCACGCTCTGCGTGAAGTTGCCGGAAACATAAAGTCGTACCTTAATGGTGACGAAATGATTGTTAATGTGGCCAAGGGAATCGAAAATGAGACTTTCCAGACGATGTCACAGGTACTCAGCGAAGTTCTTGAAGGTGTAATTATTGATGATCATATCGGGGTATTGTCAGGTCCCAGTCATGCTGAGGAAGTAAGCAAGTTTAAACCGACAACAGTGGTGGCAAGCTCTTATTCAAAACGCACTGCCGGAATTATTCAGGATACTTTTCTGACACCTATGTTCCGGGTATATCTGAACTATGATATTATCGGTGTTGAAATAGGAGGGGCAGTGAAAAATATCATGGCGATAGCTGCCGGTATCGTTGATGGTGCAGAGTTGGGTGATAATGCAAAAGCTGCACTTATTACGCGTGGATTACATGAAATGAAACGCCTGGGTATGAAGCTTGGAGCATCACAGGATACTTTTTCGGGTCTTGCGGGAATGGGCGACCTCGTAGTCACCTGTACAAGTGAACACAGCAGGAATCGTTTTGTGGGATATAATATAGGCCGTGGCAGGAAGTTACATGATGTAACTTCACAGATGAATATGGTCGCAGAAGGTATCAGCACAACACGTTCTGTTCTCGACTGGAGCCGAAAGTTAGGTATCGATATGCCAATTACGGCCGCTGTACACCGAATCTTATTTGAGGAGGAAGATCCCAAGGATATGCTGTACAACCTGATGACGCGAAATCCGAAAGAAGAAATTGTGATCTGAATGTAGAAGCATTTTGTAAACTTGTTCATCAGTGCTTTATATTTTGTAATTAACTTCGTGATCTGAAAAAAAAGATATGCGGTTATGTCTACTAAAAACCCCAGTACGGCCTCTCCTTCCGAAATGAACTATCTGGACGTGAAGAATCTTGCATCTACCGGCGAAGGAAGGTATCTCGAATTCAAGCGAACCATTCCGTCTGCTTACAAAATTGCACGGGAAATAGCTGCTTTTGCAAATACCAACGGCGGGACTTTGCTCGTTGGTGTTGATGATGACCGGTCACTTATTGGTGTTTTCGGTTATCAGGAAGAGGAATTTTTGCTGAATAAGGCCGCACGGCAGTTGTGTGATCCTGTCGTTGATATACATATCGAGGTTGTCCATTTCGGAGAACGTGATCTGTTGGTAATTCGTGTTCCGGAATCTGCCGATAAACCGATTTATGTAAAAAGTAAAAATGGATCTGTGGTTTTTATTCGTGAACAGGATCAGAATAAAGTTGCAAGCAATGAGCTTGTGGAAGTAATAAAAAATAAAAATTCAGATAAAGGAATCACGTTTGAATATGGTCCCAAAGAACAAAAACTGTTTCGCTACCTGAATGAATATGGTGAAATAACCGTTGAAAAGTTTGCTCATTTGGTCGATATATCCAGAACAAAGGCCTCAGCAACACTTGTTAATCTTGTTAGCGCTGATATATTAAACCTGTTTACCAAAGATAATATTGATTACTTTACGTATTCGAGAAAATATGAATCGCAATAACCAAACGAATTATAGAAATGTCTGCAGAACCGGAAGAAAATTTGGATGATGTAATCGCCGATTTGATTGATGAAGGCGAAGAAGATACCGGAAAAAAGAAATCTCTGTTTGAAGATATAGAAGCATCCGCTGATATAGATTTTAAAGGTCCGCCTGTACAATTGACAGAACGTGCTGCCAAACAGGTACACAAAATAAAGACTGATGAGGGTCTTTCGGACGACCTGTATCTTAGAGTTGCTGTGGAAGGCGGCGGCTGCTCGGGATTGAGTTATAAACTCGGTTTTGATTATAAATCCGATGAGGATGAAATGATCGTTAGCCAGGGCATCGAAGTTTTGATCGACCCCCGTCACATGATGTATCTGAAAGGCATTTCTATTGATTATCCTGACGGACTCGATGCGCGGGGATTCACCTTTGATAATCCAAATGCTGAAGAAACCTGCGGCTGTGGAACTTCATTCGCAACATAAATAACGGAGGAAAGGAAACCGGAAATCTCTGTGAAACTCTGTGCTTCCTCGGTGCCACTCTGTGTAACAACACTCAAGGACTTATAGAAATGAAGGTGCTAAATACTTTAAAGTACCGCTAACAGCCCATTACTCATCATCAGTATTCCTGTCTCCGGTCTTCTTTCCTCCCTTCTCCCTTTAATATGGAGACGATATCTCTTCCAGCATCGGGAAGTGCTTCGTGTTCAACGTAATAAATTTTGCATCTTCCTGAACAGCTGTGGCCGCAATTACGGCATCTGCAATACCAACTCCATGGCTTCTTTGATATTCGTTTTTATATAACCCGCCCTGCTGCGCAATTGAAGAAGATACCGGAATAATCTGGAGACTATTCAGTAGTTCTTGTAATAAACCTTCTTCTTCCTTCCCTTTTAATCCGCTATATAATTCAGCTACTGTTATGGTAGAAATTAGAAGTGAGTCCTTATTGCTTGCTAAAAACTCCGTTGCTTTTTCATGTCCTCTGAGAAAATCGATCAGAACGTTTGTATCAATCAACAGCTTCATTTTAAAATCTATCCCATTCTTTTCTTAACTCCTCAAAGTCGGGTAGATCATCGCGATCTTTCCACATGCCAGCAGCGCGTTCAAAAGCTTCTTTCCGCTGCTCTTCAGAATGTTTGGCAAGATATTGATCTACCGCTTCACGTATAAGCGCACTTTTACTGGTTCCTTTTTTTTCAGAAAGGCTTTCCAGTTCTTCTTGCTCCTTTTCTGTGAGATATATTTGAGTGCGTTTCATGGATAAGTAGTTTTGTAATGTATAAAAGTAATGTATATAAATGCTATTATATGTTCAATAAATTTTTCCGAAGAATTGGAGGAAAGGAGACGGGAGAAAGGGAGACCGGAAAATCCTGTGAATCTCTATGCTTCCTCGGTGATACTCTGTGTAATAACACTCAAGGGCTTATAAAGATATTTATGAACAGGATTTGTTACTGTAAGCATCGTGGTGATTGATATCCTGGTTTTATTATGAGCGATCCTTTTTTCGGGCAGATGGTGAGGAACCTAGTTCTTGATTGATAAAATCATCGCTTTCCTGATCCAAAAGGTTTGCTTGATCCTTATTAGCACTGGTTGATGCGGAAGCGGCCCTGATTCTTCTGGCGAAGATAGTTTGAAGCTGTTCCATGATATCTTTCAGACGCTTTTTCTCATTATACTTTTTTCGATTTTTCCACCGGCGAAATAGTTCGCCAAGTCCGGCAACAATACCGGATAAAAAGATAACTTCAGGCGGAGCGTCGTTGGTTATAATCAAAGTCGTCAAGAAAACAGCTCCGATCCAAGCCGCAAAAGCAGGATAGAGTAATTTATCATAAGTTGTCAGGTCTTTCTTTATCCGAATGGTTGATCTGCCCCGGCCATAACTGATTTCCACACGGGGGGAATTCCTGGTTTTAAAAATTCTGGAAATACCTTTAGGCTGAGCTTCCCATATTATTCCGCTGGGGCGACGCCTGACTTTTCCGGGCGCGTCAAATTCATATTCAATAATGGACCGGAGTTCAGCCCAGGTTCTTTTGTCCAATTCACCTCTGACAAAGCCAACCACTTCTACTTCATGACTATTTCCGGTATCCAGAAGGAGCGGTTCCTCCACAGGAATGCCTTCATATTCCAATGCGGCCTCTCGTACAAAAGCCGTGGGGACACCAACTTCACGTGCAATCTCTTCAATTTCTTCCAATGAAAGTGTATTATCACTTGTCTCGGAAGGTTGGTTTTGGGAGCGTTGTTGAAGTTCAGCTGCCCGGGAGATAATTGCCTTAATATCACGTTCGCTATAATTACCCATTATTTCTCCATTTGGTTGGTTTGTTATAAAATAGAAATAATGAGCAATTATTCATCTGCTGTTTATTTCGTGAAACGATCAGTTATCAATCGTACACCACGTCTGAAGGTAAAATAATACCACATCCACTCGATAAATACCCGGAAACGATTCCGGAAGCCGATCAGGAACAGAATATGGACAAACGACCAGAGCAGCCAGGCCATAAAACCGCTGAATTTAAAACCTTTGATTTCGGCTACTGCTTTGGCACGTCCGATGGTAGCCATCGTACCTTTATCGTTATAATGAAACGGTTCGCGTTCATCAACAGAGGTTTCACTTTTTAGCATCTCTGCCAGGTACTTTCCCTGTTGAATGGCCACCGGAGCAAGGGCCGGCAGTGGATTACCATCCTGGTCCTCCAAATAAGCAGCATCACCGATCACAAATATATTGGGATAACCCGGTATGGAGAGATCACTATTTACTTTAACTCTTCCCGACCTGTCTTGTTCGGCATCAAGTGAATCAAGAAGGGGAGAGGCGGCTACGCCCGCTGCCCAGATAATATTCGGAGTTTCTAAAGCTCCTTCCTTGAATTTTACTTTGGCATCACTGATATCAGTTACAGGTGTATCCAGAAGCACACGAACTCCCATATCTTCAAGCGTCTGACGTGCTTTTTCGGAAAGTGATTCAGGATAGCCGTTTAATATCCGGGACGTAGCTTCGACAAGAAAAATGCGTGTCTCATTTTTGCTGAAATTTTTGTAGTCACGCATCATACTGCGTTTTGCAATTTCTGCGATAGCTCCGGCCATCTCCACACCTGTAGGTCCGCCACCGATAATCACATATGTCAGGTAAGGCTCGCGGAGTTTCGGATCATCGAGCTGTTCAGCTTCTTCCAAAGACAAAAGCAGGCGCTCTCGTACTTTTAGCGCATCACCAATGGATTTAAGTCCCGGGGCATAATCTTTCCAGTCGTCATTACCAAAATAATTATACTGCGAACCGGGCGCCATTATCAGGTAATCAAAAGCGATATTACGACCGTTTTCAAGCGTAACATGCTTTTCATTACGGTTTACACTTGTAACTTTGCCCATTACCGTCTTTACATTGCGGTTGCGTCCGAGTATAGCACGGATGGGTATTGCAATATCACCCGGTGATATAGCAGCAGTCGCAACCTGGTAGAGCAAGGGCTGAAAGAGGTGGTGATTGGTTTTGTCAATGATCGTAATTCGAACATCAGACTTTTTCAGTTTTTTTGCGACATTGATCCCACCAAAACCACCCCCTACAATCACAATATGCTTTTGTTCAGTACCCATCCGTCAACTCTTTTTTAAATTGCAGCATCCGGCATTTGGCATCCGGAATCCGGAATCTAGTTCATTTTTGCCTTGGTTTTCAAAAGCAGGTCCTCAATCTCATCTTTTGTAATCTGATAATGCTCATTACAAAAGTGACAGACAAGCTCCTGTCCTTCGTCACTGATGTCCTTCAGGTCTTCATAACTGAGCATCGCCAGTGCATCTACAAAACGTTTACGCGTGCAGCGGCAGAAAAAATCTACCGGCTGCCGGTCCAGTTCTTTCACTTCAAGCGGATCCATGGCTTTTTTTAATATCTCATCGATATACACCCCATCTGCCAGCAGACTGCTGATAGATTCGAACTTCAGCATTTTTTCCTGCAGGCTGTCAATCTTACCTTCGGGTGCATCAGGCATGCGCTGGATTAATAAACCGCCTGCTTCCGTCACCTCTCCGTTGCTGTCGATGCCTACATCCAGCAGTACGGCGGAAGGTATTTGTTCCGATTGCACCATAAAATATGCTAGATCACCGGTAATATTACCTTTGAACAATTCTATGGTACTGGTCCGGGGTTCTGCTTCATTATATAATGTTTTTTTGAGGGTCAGCAATCCTATTCCCAAACCTTTGCCTAGATTTACCTCCTGTCCCGAATAATCTAGTTCGGCAGCAGGATTTTGTGCGTAACCGCGAATTTCACCCACGCGGTTGGCTTCTGTGACTAGACGACCGACGGGACCGTCACCTTCAAAACGCAGTTGTATCCGTTCTTCTCCTTTCAACTCTGAGGCCATCAGCATAGTACCGGTTAAAGCTCTCCCCAGCAGTACGGTATTCAGCATTGAGAGGCCGTGGTTTTTGCGCGCAGCTTTAACAACGTCAGTAGTTTTGGCAACGGAAACTTTCAAATGTCCATCCGTGGTGATTCCTTTAATAAGGCGGTCTTTCAGTAAAAATTCTTTCTTTGTAATCATAGATTTATTTTGGTGTAACAGTTATGAAGCATTTGTTAACAAAAAAGGCGACCCGAAAATTGTGAGCCGCCTGATAAAAAGTACAGTCACGGGTTTAAACATTATCATACATACTGCGGATATGGCCGGAAAAATTACTTTCCGATGTATAAATTTCATGAATTCTTCCCACATTTTTCATACGTTCTTCTGCCAAAAAGTTCGAGGCTGTGGATGTTGGTATATCATTATTTTCGGAATATTTCAGGATGTCAAGAATCGTATCATATATCCGGGATGCCTGATCATGTGCGCGTTCTTCATTATATCCACTAAGTTCACTGGCAATATTAATAATACCACCGGCATTAATTACATAATCCGGGGCATATAAAATCCCTTTATCGAGCAGTATTGCCCCGTGTCGTTCCTCGTCGTCAAGTACGTTGTTAGCAGATCCGGCAATGATATCGCATTTTAGCTGATCGATTGTTTCATCGTTGATGACACCGCCCAGAGCGCAGGGACTGAAAATATCCACATCCAGCCCGTAGATTTCATTCGGATCGACTACTTTGGCTTTTACTTCATCAGCCAGTTCATTTACCTTATCCTCATAAATATCACAGATAAACAGTTCGCCCCCCTCCTCACTTAGCAGATGAGCCAGGTGAGAGCTGACGTGTCCGGCACCCTGAATGGAAATCCGTTTGCCACTCAGCGAATCGGACCCGTATGCTTTTTTAGCACAGGCTTTCATCCCCATATATGTTCCGTAAGCAGTTACGGGAGAGGGAGTGCCGCCGCCACCGGTGGCTTTGGGCAAACCGGTAACATATTTTGTTTCCATGCGAATCCACTCCATATCCTGTACTTCCATCCCGACATCTTCGGCCGTAATATACCGGCCGCCGAGACTATCAACATAGCGGCCGAAGGCCCGCAGCAGGTATTCATTCTTATCAGTCCGCGGATCTCCGATGATTACCGCTTTGCCACCACCCAGATTTAATCCTGATATAGCCGCTTTATAAGTCATACCGCGGGAAAGGCGTAAGACATCACGGATAGCTTCCTGTTCATTATTGTAAGGCCACATCCTGACACCACCGAGTGCGGGTCCGAGAGTGGTATTGTGAACGGCTATAATTGCTTTTAACCCGATATCAGGCTCGGAACAGATTACCACCTGTTCATGATCGTATTTCTGTAACTTGCCAAACAGCGGAAAAGCATCATCTATCCCGGTGTCGCTACCTTTTGCTATCGTAGTGGATTCCATGACAAAATAATTAATCGTTAGAACTATTGTTCAGAATTTTTGCAGTTATTCAGGCAACATCTTTGAAGCTTGTACGCTGATCCTTCAAGCTCCGACAGGTTCGGTTACAAAGATTATCTGCTGCGTACAAGTACGGGTGAAGTTCAAGAATCTCTCAAATTAACGTTAAGAGAAGGTAATGAAAATGAATGAATTTTAGTAGCTCAGTTCACCTCATAGCTAAGAGTGAAGGCTTTGAAAAGCTTTAGCAGATAAGGGTGATTTTTTCCTTCGAAATTGTATCTTATAAATGACAAATTTATAAAAAAAATTGCCACATCAACGGCATATTTTTGACTACTGGTTTGAACGCCGCTGGTCTGTTATGACAAAAAACAAAAAAAGAAATAACTATGGCTTTTCGATGGGAATATGTCGAACCTGAACAGGAAGAGGCGGTACCACTAATTCAGAAGGAGCTGGGTGTTCCGGAAAAGATCGCCCACCTGCTTTCCCTGCGAGGTATCGACACGTATGATAAAGCAAGAACATTTTTCAGACCCAGTCTGAAGCAGGCCCATGATCCTTTTTTAATGAAGGATATGGATAAGGCAACGAAGCGGCTTGCCAGGGCTATCCGCAACCGCGAAAAGGTGCTGGTCTATGGAGATTATGATGTAGATGGTACGACCGCAACTTCTATCCTCTACCTTTTTCTCAAAGATTTCGGAGTAAATGCTGATTTTTATATTCCCCACCGTTTTAAAGAAGGGTATGGTATCAATATCGAAGGTGTGAAATACGCCGAAAAGATAAATGCCGACCTTATTGTGTCGGTTGATTGTGGAATTACAGCCGTGGAGGAAACAAAAATCGCCCGATCCAAAGGGATCGATGTGATTATATGTGATCATCACAATGTCGGGGACAGCATTCCGGATGCAACAGCCGTACTGAATCCGAAACGGGATGATTGTAACTATCCTTTTGACGGACTTTCAGGTGCAGGTGTCGGATTTAAACTTGTGCAGGGAACCACTAGAAAGTTGGGGCTAACTGATAAGCTGGCAAACAGTTTTTTGGATCTGGTTGCCATATCCATTGCTTCTGATATTGTGCCGATCATCGATGAAAATCGCGTACTGATGCGGGAAGGACTTAAACGAATTAATAATGAGCCCCGTGTCGGTATTAAAGCTCTGATGGATCTTATTGAAATGGATATCGGATCGGTCTCTACTTCGAACATTGTTTTTTCAATTGGCCCCCGTATTAATGCTGCGGGACGTATGGGAGATGCCACCAAAGCCGTTGAAATGCTTATTGCAGAGACTGAGGCAGAAGCCACCAGTTGCGCCCATGAGCTGGAAAGTATCAATATCCGCCGGCGCGAGACAGACGCACAAACACTTGAAGAGGCGGTGGCTATGCTGGACAAGCAGGACAACCTGGACAAAATTTCTTCCATGGTACTGCATCATCCCGAATGGCACCTCGGGGTGATCGGAATTGTGGCTTCACGCCTGGTCGATACCTATGGCCGTCCCACGATTATGCTCAGTACGGTAGACGATAAGATCAAGGGATCGGCAAGAAGCATTAAAGGGTTTAATATTTATGAGGCGCTGAAAGAATGTGAAGATCTGCTTGTCCAGTTCGGCGGACATGAGTTTGCAGCCGGTCTTACCATTGAGAAGGAAAACCTGGCCGCCTTCCGGAAACGCCTCGATAAAATTGCGGCCGGAAATTTGTCTGATGAAGACTTTAAACCTGAACTCTGCATCGACTGTGATCTGGATCTGAGCGAAGTGGATATGAAATTCTGGAAATTGTTGAGTCAGTTTGAACCGTACGGCCCCGGTAACGACCAGCCGACGTTTGTGAGCCGGGGCGTTCGCGTCGTCGGCGTGCCGACAATAGTCGGGAAAGGTCATCTGAAAATGAGAGTAGCCCAGAACGGTTCGGGCGTTTTTGATGTAATAGGTTTTAACATGCACGAATTTCTTCCGGTGATCCGCAATACCGGTGATCAGTCACTGAATATTGCCTACTCTCTGGAAGAGAATTGCTGGAACGGCCGGCGTTCAATCCAGATCCGTTTGCGCGATATCCAGGTTGGAGAAAGACAATAAAAAAATGGATATTCGGCCTTTGTATAAAGTTGAAAAGCTTTTATATTTGCCAACTCTCAAAGAGGGGACTGTAGCTCAGTAGGTAGAGCACACGACTGAAAATCGTGGTGTCGGCGGTTCGATTCCGCCCGGTCCCACGCAAAGCCCTGTAGTTTCGAAAGTTCCGAAGTTGCAGGGCTTTTTTTCTCTCCTGCTGGTGAGTGAATATTCAAAAAGTTGATTGAATTTCGTAAACCCTATTAGCCATGTCTGTTATCTAAAAGACTATCTATAATAAATCAAGCCAATCTCTTGTAATAAAGTTTTCTACAAAAATTTGGAATATTAAAATTTTTTAATACTTTACATTAGAAATTTCTAATGTTATGGATATAATCTTATGAATATTAGCGAAAATAACAGAGCCCGTGTTTTAATAGTTGAAGATGACTTGTTGTTGTCTATGGTTGAAGAGCGTCTTATTAAAAATCTTGGTTATAATGTCATTGGTCAAGTCAGAAGCGGTTCAGAAGCAATAGAAAAAGCATCCGAATTAAACCCGGATGTTATTGTTATGGATATTTCGCTTAAAGGGGATATGGATGGCATTGAAACTATGGAGGTTATTCGGAGGAATTCTGAAGTACCGGTTATTTATTTGTCGGGAAGTTCTGATCGTTATGATTATGAGAGGGCAAAGAAAACGAATTTCACAGGTTACCTTGTAAAACCGGTATCATCCGGAGATCTGAAAAAGCCTTTTGAAAAAGCAGTGGGAGAAAAAGCTGCAGATCAGCATTTTCAAAAAACAGCTTAG
>CAZPWQ010000059.1:0-2638 GCA_964590495.1 uncultured Balneolaceae bacterium | reverse complement strand
TAGGCTTCAAGATTAATCAAAACACGTCCCACCTGATTCCCCTCCAGAATTTGCTCTACTTCAAAATCAAGATCTTCAAGTGTACATTCCCGGTGTAAAATATCCAGGTTTTCCGGTTTCCAGTCACCGCTCAATAAATGCCATAACTTTTCTCTGAGTCTCATAAGACAGTTGCCGCTGTCAATCCCCATCAGGCTTGCACCCCGTAGAATAAACGGATAGACATTGGTGTTCAATTCATGTCCGAGAATATTACCGCAACAGGCTATCGTACCGTTGGCCCTGGTTTGACGAATAGCTGTATCAAGCATTATGCCACCCACAGTTTCGATCACACCGGCCCACCTCGCACTAAGCAGCGGTTTTTGGCTTTTATCCTGCACTTCATCCCGGTGTACGACTTTTTTACTCCCCAGTTTTTTTAAAAAATTCTGCTGATCCATCTTTCCGGTTGCGGCGACAACGTTATAACCTGTTTTTGACAGAATAGAGACCGCCAAAGTACCTACACCCCCCGTTGCTCCCGTAACGAGGACAGGCCCTGCTTCAGGTCCGTTGTTATTGGACTGCAGATGATGAATGCCGATAGCTGCAGTAAATCCGGCTGTACCTAAAATCATACTTTCCCTGAGGGAGAGTCCCGCAGGCAGAGCGACTGCCCATTCTGACGGCACACGAATGTACTGGCCAAAGCCACCGTCGGTATTTTGGCCCAAATCATAGCCGGTCACAATAACTTTGTCGCCGGGTTTAAACCGCTTCGTATAGCTTTTGCTGACAATTCCTGCTGCATCGATTCCCGGCGTATGCGGATATTTTTTTGTCACCCCTTTATTTCCTGTTGCCGACAGGGCATCTTTATAATTAAGAGAGGAATAGCGGACTCTTATCAATAGGTCTCCTTCCGGTAAATCGTCTATAGTTTTGGTATGTATCGATCGCCTGTAACTTTTTTTACCCGTTTCTTCGACAACCAATGCTTTATAGTTGTTTTCCATATCGAGCTTTTTATTTGAAAAGATTGATTCTACACTATTGTCATGTCAATCGTAAACCTGTCAGGTTTAATTTAGATATTAAACAACCAATGCAGCACTGCTCTAAAACCTGACAGGTTTCATCAGGCATTTTATCGTTGACACCACAATAGTCTCCCTTTATTTATTCTTCCAGAAGCTTTTTAGCCGTTTGAGTATCAGTAATCAGAACATCGATAAGATTTCCTCTGAGTGCTCCCAGGATCACTTCTGTTTTTTCGATTCCTCCGGCTATTCCTACGACAGTATCCACATTCTTAACCTCTTCAATAGAAATACCAATCACCAGTTCTTTCAGTTTCGAGTCTACTTCCTGGCCATTAATATCAAAAAAGTGAAGTGCTATATCACCCACAGAATCAGAATCTATTATCTTCTCGTAGAGCCAGGGCGGAATTTCCTCGTTATCCTGGTCTAAAACCGGGTTTGTTTTAATTGCCCCCAGACCGACGTACAGTGTATCGATTTCTGAAAACAGGTCCAATGCTCCCCTAACCTGTCGGTCGGAAAGCAAGACTTCTTTTGCCTGTTTACTGCCGACAATACCCGGTGCTGGCAACAGGGTAAGCCGGCTGTCGAGTAGTTGAGAAAGTCGTCTTGAAATATCGGTAGCGTGAGCTTTGGCCTCAGGTGGTCCTACACCACCAAGGGCTTGTACAACATGAACATCCGGAATGGCTTTAGGTTGCATGGCATCTACCATCGCCTGCAGAGTCGTACCCCAGGTGACGCCGATAAGATCACCTTCGGCAACAGTACGGTGGAGAGAACCGGCAGCAGCCGAACCGAGCTGGCGTTTTATTATCTGGCTTGACATCTGCGAATCTGACTCAACCAGCAGTACTTCTTTAAGCCCGAAACGTTCTTCAAGTGCATTTTCCAATTTAACAAAGCTACCGTGCGGTGAGACAACCGAAATCTGGATAATACCCTGTTCCCGGGCCTGTTTCAAAAGGCGGGAGACTTTCGGACGGGAGATATGCAGTCGATCAGCAATTTCCTGCTGTTTATACTCCTGATTGTAGTACATGGAGCTGACCTTGCTGATAAGGCGAATATCAATAGAATTGGTAGCTCTCGACATAAAGAGATTTATTAATTGATAGCGAAAAAATCAGTTCATATATATAAGAAATAACAGGAGCTTCAAAAATCCCAGAAGAAGGATTTAAAGATTTTCGATTCCTTTGTTTCTAAATTACATAAAATAACATAAACCTTTTGATATCTGAAAAAAATGAAGTTTCCTTAATTAGAAACTTCAGACCCGAGGGATATTTCTCCTATCATGGCTGCAATGTAAAACGTAATTCAAAGAATATTACGCAAATAACCTATGAAATTAGTATTTATGAAAACAGATATAAATAGAATATCCCGGGATGCAAGGGTATGAAGAATGGCAAGTAACATATAATTTAGGAGGCCACCTTGTTCTATGGCATTTTATAACTTACCAAGGGGACCTTTATCCGGCGTTATTAACCTCGACTAAGTAGCAATGAAAAATGTAAGATTAAAGGATATCGCAAAACGGTTGGATCTTACCAAGGTAAGTGTTTCCAAAGCCCTTCGGGATCATCCGGATATTTCTGAAGAAA
>CAZPWQ010000058.1:0-20436 GCA_964590495.1 uncultured Balneolaceae bacterium | reverse complement strand
ATAATTTATGCAACTCATTGCCTCGCAAAATGCTACAAAATATTCAGTAATATATTTGTGAGAAATGCGGGCTAAGGCTTATATGTTTCCACAACGGTGTTAACAAAAAATATTTATTCCTGCCTTTCGTTTGTTATGCGCATATTATATATTTCCTGTGCGCAATAAATAAAAATTTCAAATATTATGAGTAAACAAACACTAAATCTCTCCATTGACGAAAATATTAAGGAACAGGCCAAGCGCATTGCAAAGAAAAAAGGAATCAGCGTATCCCGTTTTTTTGAAGAACTGATCCTTAGCCAAGAAGAGCCTGAAGAATTTACTCCTCCGCCCGGCAGTGGTGTCGAACAGCTTATGAATGCTATTCCGGAATCTGAAAAAGTGGATGACTACGATTACGACAAACTTAAATATGAAGCACTGAAAGAAAAATATGACCTTGAATAAAGTTCTGATCGACACCAATGTTTGTTTGGATGCCATGCAAAAAAGAAAACCTTTTGTATGGAATGCAGCTAAAATATTAGATCGATCTGAAAGGAAGGACTTTCAGGGTTTTGTTTCTGCCCATAGTTTTGACACTCTGTTTTATATTTTATCAAAAACCTCGACCAAAAGATATGTTTATGAGGCCATTACAGGACTTCGCAGAACAATAGATATCGCGGCTATTAACCAGAATATGATAGACAAAGCCTTACAGCTCCGTTGGTCTGATTTTGAAGATGCGGTGCATTATCAGGCGGCTTTATCTTCCGGATGCGATGCTATCGTTACCCGCAACGAAAACGATTTTAAAGAATCCGACCTGCCCGTGTTTTCTCCCCTGGAATTCCTGGAACAGCTAAACAGGTAATTGTAATTATACCGGTATTGAATTAAATCTGCCTCATCTGGTAATGGCCAAATTGAAAAAGCCACAGCTCCGCGGGCAGTCGGACAAGTTCTTCACAGACCCCTATGATCTGTGAAGATCTGTGGCTCAAAGTCGGGGCGGCCGGATTTGAACCGGCGACCTCGTCGTCCCGAACGACGCGCGCTAACCGGGCTGCGCTACGCCCCGAAATAAAAAGATGTACTACATTATTGAAATGCAATACATCCATAACCTTCACGTGTACCACACCTTCAAGGTGTAGTACACGTTTTTCAGTACATCCGTATATCCAAGAAAGTATACGACAGCCTGGAGGTGTTGTACACTTTTAAAAAATTTACGCGATCCTGGTAATCAGATCAGCGGTACGTGCAGAATAACCCGCTTCATTATCGTACCAGCCGAGAAGTTTTACAAGCTTGCCGTCAGCTTTTGTAAATCCACTGTCATAGATACAAGAATACGTATTACCGAGGATGTCCGTAGAAACAATTTCTTCTTCCGTATACTGAAGAATGCCTTTCATCGGACCATTGGCTGCATCTCTGAACGCCTGGTGAACCTGCTCTTCGGTGACATCTTTTTCCAGTACAGCAGTCAGATCAGTCAATGAACCATCGGGTACAGGAACACGAATAGCACTACCGTCCAATTTGCCGTCGAGATGAGGCAGTACAAGTCCAACCGCTTTGGCCGCGCCGGTAGTTGTCGGTACGATATTGTAAGCAGCGGCTCTTCCTCTGCGTAAATCTTTGTGTGGACCATCGACAATTTGCTGGCTGCTAGTATAAGCATGAACGGTAGTCATAAAGCCTTTTTCAACGCCGAAACTGTCGTCCAGCACTTTAACCATGGGAGCCAGGCAATTGGTTGTACAGCTGGCATTGGAATAGATTTGAGTATCATCATCAATTTTGTCATCATTAACACCCAGCACGATGGTTTTCACATCGCCTTTCGCCGGTGCGGAGATAATTACCTTATTGGCTCCAGCATCCAAATGTTTGGAAGCATCTTCTTTATTGGTAAAAAATCCGGTGGATTCTACTACAATATCTACACCTCGTTCCCCCCACTTTAGGTTTGCCGGGTCCTTTTCGGCCGAAATCTCAATCTTCTCACCATCAATTGTAATGCTGTCTTCTGTAGCGCTGACTTCACCGTCGTATTTACCATGCACAGAATCGTACTTGAATAGATGAGCCAGGGTATTGGCATCTGTCAGATCATTAATTCCGACAAGATCGATTTCATCCTTATGTGCCGATAAAATTGATCGAGCTACCAAACGTCCGATGCGCCCGAATCCATTTATACCTACCTTAATTTTACCCATAAATATTACCTGTTTCTCTTATTGTATTGTTACTTGTTTATGTTCTAATTCTTTAATCGTTCAAAAATAACGCTTTACAATCTATATCCAAAGCTGACTATTATCTATCTATATCTCATCATCTATATCTATATCATCCGGTATTTCTTCATCTTCAATGATATCATCAAAATCGTCTTTATCCAGCTCCTCATCTTCATCAATAATGTCCTCATCTGCTACATCAGACTTTTTGGAAACATCCTTCGCCCCTGCTTTTCGCAATTGTGCTACTATCTCAATGTTATCGTTGTCAACGGCCATGGCAAGAGCGGTCTCATCATTTTTGTCCCGAAGGCGTACTTTGGCCCCATTCTCCAGCAAAAACCTGACGATTGAAGAGTGACCTTCCCTGGAAGCCAGCATAAGAGGAGTCTGTCCCCATCGCTGACGGGCATTAATATCAACCTTATTTTCAACCAGCAGTCGAACAATTTTAAGATGACCTTCACGTGCAGCCAGAATCAAAGCCAGGTCACTGGCCTCGGCTCCGTTATCCAACAGAAGTTTCACCAGTTCAACGTTACCTTTTTCTGCAGCCCTGTTCAGCGCCGTCCCCCCCATTTTGGTTTTCATGTTGGGATCAGCCCCGGAATCCAGCAAATATTTAACCAGATCCTGATGGTTACTTTCCGCTGCAAATATTAAAGCTGTAGATCCGTTTTTAGCTTTTTCATTAAGATCAGCACCATTTTTAATCAACTCTTTAAGATTTTCAAGCTCGCCCTTTTTGGCAGCTTGTAGCAAAGGAGACAATTCCATATTACCCAGGTAATTAATTTAAAGGTCATTATGTTCGAGGGTATATCACAATAATCTTCTAATTTATCAACACTATTTTGTTCCATATTTTATTATATCTGTCGCGTTTTATTCAAAGAATAAAAATTTAGTCTCTAACGATTAGTTTTTATCCGGATAAATCTATAGAACGTGTTGTGCGGTTAACTTTTAAACACCCTGTAAGCGTTCCGAAAACCTTCGGAACTGCGTTGTTGGTAAAGACGCTGACAGGAATCAGAAAGCCGCTGATACGCTGTGAGGTCGTTTTTTATTTTCACCCTCACAACGCGTTCTATTTACTTCAAAATATTCCTGGATAGTCAGACTAATGTAATACACCTATACCGCTGTAACCGTTCATAAAATCAAATCCACTCATGCGTCGTTTACCTTCCAGCTGAACTTCTTTGAGAATTATTGTTCCGTCTGTACAACCGGCCAAAAGTTCGTTTTTATCGGTGAGGTAAAGTTCTCCGGGAGCAAGATTTTTATCGGGACCTGCTTCCGAGCGATACATATTAAATTTCAGGTCGTCCAGTTCGGCCCAGGCCGTGGGATAGGGACTTAATCCCCGTATCTTGTTATGAACCTGTTGGGATGGCTGATTGAAATCAACTTTGCAATCTTCCGTAAACAGTTTTGGAGCCGGCGTAGCTTTATTATGATCCTGCGGCTGCTCCACATATGTATCCAGGGCAATTTCCTCGATTGCTTCAAGCAGCAGGTCACCACCAATATTCTTCAGACGGCCATATACATCGCCGGTAGTTTCATTAGGACCGATAGGAGTCTCTTTCTGTTTGACTATTATACCGGCATCCACTTTCTCATTCAGAAAAAAAATAGTACAACCCGTTTTTTCCTCACCATTCATGACAGCCCAATGTATTGGTGCCGCACCTCGATATTCAGGCAACAAAGACGCATGCAAATTAACCGAACCTTTGGCGGGAAGGTCCAAAATTTCGGGCGTAAGAATACGAAATGCCACCACCACAAACATATCGGCTTCAAGTTCATTAAGTTGGTGATGGAAATTATTATCATTTAGATTTTCAACTTCCATGACAGGCAGCCCCAGCTCCAATGCTTTGGCCTTAACAGGGGTGGGAGACGGTTTTGCCCGACGTCCGCGTCTTTTATCGATATTACTTACAACCGATACAATACTGTGCTGGGATTTATGCAACTTTTCCAGGCTGGGGACGGCGAAATCCGGAGATCCCATGAAGACAATTTGCATGGCAGATTTCTTAATTAGTTGGATGCTACCTTCTTTTTATTCACCACCGGATAGTCAATCTCTTTTCGTCCCTCGGCAATCTCCTTAAGCTTGGAATGGAGCAGTTTTCGCTTAAAAATAGAGATATGATCCAAAAACAAAATACCGTCCAGGTGGTCTTTTTCATGTTGGATGACACGAGCCAGCCATCCGTCCACTTCCTTTTCCTGCTCTTCAAAATCGCGGTTTAAATATTTTATCTCAATTTTTTCAGGTCTTTTTACAAGAGCGTTGACCCCTGGAATGCTCAGGCATCCCTCCTCCATCTCTACCTCCTCTTCACTTTCAAAAGTGATTTCGGGATTTATCATGGCAATCGGCTCATAAGAAGTTTCTTCATCCTCTGCCACGGGACTGGCATCCACAACAAAAACCCGGAGGAGCTTTCCAACCTGTGGTGCAGCAAGACCAACACCATCGGAATTGTACATTGTATCGAACATATTGTCGATTAGTGCTTGTAACTCCCCGGAATCTTCCTTTACCGGTCTGGCTTTTTGGCGAAGAACGTCATCATCGTATGTAACGACAGGAAGTATAGCCATAAACTATGCTACCTCCTGTTCCAAATATTTTTGCAGAATAATAGCGGCTGCAGCCCTGTTAATACGATCAGATTCCCGCCGCTTCATTTTCGGTACACCAGCCTCATACATAGCCTGCACAGCCTCTTTCGAGGTGTAGCGTTCATCAATTTTCTCGATATCCATATCGGGAAAATGTTTTTTCAGCTCGGTTATAAACCTCTCTACCATTTTAGTTGCTCTTCCTTCATCTCCGTTGGGAGTCAAAGGCCAGCCAACCACAAATTTTACAACCCGCTCTTTTTGAACGAGTTTTTTCAATTCATCAAATACTGTTGCCTGGCCGAAAGTGCCGACAGGATTGGCAACCGTCCTCAAAAGATCGGTGCGTGCTAAACCTATCCATTTCGTACCTACATCGATTCCGACTATTCTTCCATATTCTGTCACAATTAATTATCCGCTCCTTCTAATTCTTCTAAGGGTTGTTTTAAAAATTCTTTTAAAAGTTTACTTGGTTTAAAGTGCGTTTTGCGATGAGCCGGCACGTAAATCACTTCATTGGTCTTCGGATTACGGGCTTTCGGCTTCGCTTTCGTTTTTTTCACCTCAAAAACACCAAAATCTCGTAATTCGATCCGGCATGTCGGATCAGCATCCATCATTGTCTCTCGTAATGCCACCAGGACTGAATCAACCCAGGGTTCCGTCTGAACCATCGGCTCGTCCATTTCCTCTGCTACTCGTCTGACGATATCTCTTTTTGTGTAAGTAATCATAGTCTTATCAAAAACCTTGGTTTAAAATCTTTAATTAATTGACAAGCGCCAAATTTTTTAAGGTCATCTCATTTTGGGTGGATGATATTATATTTGGAGGATTTTAAAAAAGGATATTTCCTAAATGCTGTAAAACTTACTCGTAGCGAAATACACTCTTAACTCCTTCTATTTTTTGCAATCTGACAATAATACGATCAAGATGATCGATATCATCCACATAAACGGTAAGTATACCTTCAAACATTCCGCTGTCGCTGTTAACATTGATACTTTTCATATTGGTTTGTAACGACTTCGAGAGTATATCTGTTATGTCGTTTATCATGCCCACGCGGTCTTCGCCGACCACTTTGACAGCACCAAGAAACTTGGAATCAATATTTTTAGCCCATGAAACATCTACAATTCGTTCGCCGTCGGTCTGAATCAGATGACGGATGTTTTTACAATTGGATCGATGAATCTTTACATCCCCGACTCGACTGATAAATCCTATCACGTCGTCACCGGGAATCGGGTTACAGCAATTAGCATATGAATATTTAACATTTGTCAACTCACCATTTATGATGAGAGCTTTCTTGTCATCTAAAGAACGCGCAGCCTGGATATATGTTTCCTGAATTTTTTCTTCACTTACAGAATCCGGTCTTTCGTCCTCTTGACTTTCTTCAACACGTCCTTTACTCGTATATTGTTTAACGGTGTTGAATAATTCGTTTACATCAAACTGACCTGATCCAATATCGTAAAAAAGCTGCTGTGTGGACTCAAACTTTAGTTTTTGCGCCACTTTCATTAATTCCTGGTCAGATATCTGTATATTGGCACGCTCTGCTCTTTTTTCCCATAGTTCGCGTCCCTCATCAGCAGTTTTACGCTCTTTCTGCTTAATATACTGGCGAATCCGGGATTTTGCCTTGTGAGTAACAACATCATTTATCCAATCAGGGTTCAGATTAATTTTATTCCCCGTTATAATCTCAACCTGGTCACCAATATCCAGCTTTTGGCGGAGTGGTGCCATTTTGCCATTTATCTTAGCCGCAATAGCCTGTTCACCTATTTCACTATGGATGTCAAAAGCGAAATCTATCGGTGTCGCATCTTTCGGTAGTGTTCGAAGTTCACCATCCGGCGTAAATACATAGATCTCATCCTGATAAAGATTCAGCTGAAAATCTTTTACGAACTCAGTAGCTGCGTCAGGACGCGGGTTTTCAAGTACATCCCGCACCCAGGTCACAAATTTGTCGAGCGTTTCGGAACCTCCCTTACCCTCTTTGTATTTCCAATGGGCAGCCAATCCTTTTTCAGCGATATCATCCATCTGGCGGGTACGAATCTGAACCTCTACTTTGCGACCCTTTTTGGTAATAACCGTTGTGTGCAGCGATTGGTAGCCATTGGCTTTAGGTACCGAGATAAAATCCCGGAAACGTTTGGGAATAGGCGTATACCAGTCAGTAATGATGGAATATACGCGCCAGCAATCTTCTTTGCTGTGCGGGTCTTCCAGAATAACACGGATTGCGAACAGATCATAAATCTCTTCAAAGGGTTTTTGCTGACGCTGCATTTTGCGAAAGATCGAATAAATATGTTTCGGCCGCCCTTTGATTTCAAACCTGAAACCCTGGTTTTCAAGTTCATCCCGGATCGGCTTCATAAACTCTTCAATAAAGATCTCGCGGGCCTCACGTTTTTCACGGAGCTTTCGTGCAATAAACTTGAATGAGTTCGGATCAATGACTTTAAAGCAGAGATCCTCAAGTTCACTTTTAATATTGAACAGCCCGAACCGGTGTGCCAGCGGAGCATACAGTTCCATTGTTTCAGTTGCAATCTGCATCTGTTTTTCCCGGCGTAGGTGCTGGATAGTCCGCATATTATGAAGCCGGTCGGCAAACTTGATCAATACAACCCGCAGGTCTTCAGCCATCGACAGTAAAAGCTTCATAAAAGTCTCGGCCTGTTTGGTATCCCTGCTCTTAAAAACACCGGAAATTTTGGTGACACCGTCGATAAGATGGGCTACCACATCGCCGAACTGGTTTTCAATATCCCCAAGGGTTACTTCTGTATCCTCCACCGTATCGTGCAGCAATGCCGAAACTACCGATACATCATCAATATTGATTTCCGAGGCGACGATCTTGGCTACAGCAACCGGATGATAATAGTAGGGTTCATCCGAGGCCCGGGTAATTCCTTCATGGGAAATGTAGCATAGCTTAAATGCGCGAATAACCATCGATTCATCTACAGAATCAAGGTTTTCCCGGCATACCTTTAACAACTCCTCCAGATCCTGCTGCTGTGGAGGGTCGAGCTCATAATTATCGACATCATAATTATATGTCGTTTTGGCTTCTGGCATGTGTTAATTTACGCATTTTTGGTTTACAAGCTTTTATAACGCCTGTTGTGTCCCCTGCATTCAAATAAAGAAACTGTTCGTTGAAATACCAATTCGTTTAACATACATTCCACTTTGCGTGTTTCGTTTCTATCGATCCCCGTGAATTCACACGCCGTAAGTTACAGATGAAATAGACGGATATAATGAAAGCGGACGCCTTTATAACGTCTGCCGGCCCAAAATTAGTTTACAGTTAAAATACCAGTATATTCTCTTAGTGAAGATATCTTCTATGACGGACGGAAAATAACAATGGAAATTATACTGGATATGCCTTAAATTATGGTGTTATATTTAATTCCCACCTGCGATAAGTAATCTTTCTGGAATGATGCATTAGGCAATTCTTTCATAACTTAGATGAACATCCAAGGTGCAAAAATACTATATATATTATGCAACAAGGTAAAGTAAAATGGTTCGATGTCGAGAAAGGTTTTGGATTTATTGAACCAGAGGATGGAGGCAAAGATGTATTCGTCCACCGTAACAACGTAGAAAATTTAGGCTATAATCAAGGACTTGAAGACGGCGAAAAAGTTGAATTTAATGTCGAAGAAACCGATAAAGGTTTAAGCGCTGTTGAAGTTCAAAGCCTGGAATATAAATAGTTTCTGATTTATACAGATACTATGAAGTCCGCTCCCGATGAGGGAGCGGGCTTTTTTTATTATTAATTGAGTACAAAGTTCTGTCAATCCAACCACCCCCGGCCCCTCCTTCATAAGGAGGGGAGTACTTTGTTACCATGGTAAATTTTTAAAACACTTAATCACAAGAACCAGTACCTGAATGAAGAATGAGCAGTTTGAAATATCTCCGATAAGCTTTCCCCTCCTTATGAAGGAGGGGATTAAGGGGTGGTTGGATTATGACTCTAGCCCTTTTTATTTACCAATCCCCAAATGGTTAAGAGCTTCATGTGAGCACCCCTGCCAGTTATGCGCCTGATTACCTATATAACCTATATCCTCGATCCCTATTTTACTGGACCAAAAACCTGAAGCAACCAGGTCCCTGAATCGATTAAAGAATGCAACCCCTGCCTGCATTTCAGGCTTTGCTATATCCGGATAAGCGATTTCATCAAGGATTGTCGTTTTTTCATCCCCGGAACAATCAATGAAATTAGCTTCAAACATTTTTTGGCATTGTACATCCAGCCAATTCAAACCTCCGCGAATGGGTGTCTGATATTCGGGACGATCAAGCATCATGAAATCTATAAACTCGGGAACTCCTGCATCTTCGGCATTTCCGGAGCGTTCATCTGCCGGAATAATCATATTTGCCAGTTGTCGAACGGTTTCAAACTCATGATCAGTAAAAAATTGTGTCTCCCATTTTTCAAGATCCCCTTCGGTAACATGTTTCCAGAATTTGTGCTGTTTTGCAGCTTCTTCAGGAGTCGTCTCGCAGCCGGTCATGGCAAAACTGGCAGCCAGCGTGCCAAGAGATAATGTTTTTAAAGCTTCTCGTCTGTCCATAATACGTGAGTTTTTAAAGATTTCCTTTATTCAGCTGATCGGCGATATACTCTGAAGTTCTCATCGAAAGCGCCAGGAGTGTCCACGTGGTATTTTTATGCGGCTGTGACACAAACGGACCACCATCGGCTACAAACAGATTATCTACATCGTGTGCCTGGCAATACTTGTTGAGAACCGAAGTATCCGGGTCATTGCCCATTCTTGTCGTTCCGACTTCGTGGATTATTTCGCCGGGTTTGGATATACCATACCCATCCTCTTTGGAAGGCATATCCCACAGAGACGTTCCTCCCATTTCATCAATAATATTGCGGAATGTATGCTGCATATGTCTCACCTGGTTATATTCCTGATCACTCCACTCGTAGTTGAATCTCAGGACCGGTATCCCCCATTCATCGACCACATCGGGATCAATCTCACAGTAGTTGTCTTCATATCCAATACTTTCACCGCGTCCCGACAGACCTACAATAGAACCGTAATATCGGCGATAATCCTCTTTCAGTTGTTTGCCATAACCACCACCGCCCATCGGGCGATCCTGGTACAGATCACTGTAATTCTGTATTCCGCCCATAAATCCATAACTCGGCATCCCGCGACCACCCCACAGTTCAACATGATATCCGCGGGCAAAATCAAGCTTACTGTTATCCTGCCACCACGGTATATACAGGTGCATACCACCTGTACCATCTTCGTTGTGGGCGGGCATATTCATCAAATCGGGAATTACTCCCGCCACCGAAGTGCCGGTAGTATCCATCAGGTACTTACCAACCATACCGCTGGAATTAGCCAGACCATCAGGAAAATCTGTCGATTTTGAATTCAGCAACAATCGCGCCGACTCACAGGCACTTGCGGCAAGAACGACAACTTTTGCCCTGACTTTATATTCTTTGCGATCTTCTTTATTGACATACGAAACACCCGCGGCTTTTCCATCTTTATAGGTGACTTCACGGACCATGGCATGGTTGATAATCTCCAGATTACCCGTTTCCAGTGCGGGCGGCAATAAAACAGATGGAGAAGAAAAATTTGAGTGGGTTGTACATCCCCTGTTACACTGTCCACAATAATGACAGGCAGCCCTTCCGTTATGTGATTCCGTTAATATGGAAAGCCTTGATGGTATAACCGGTATTCCCATACCGTCACACGCATCCTTTATCAGGTATTCATAGCACCGCGGCTCGGGCGGTGGTAGATATATACCTCCGGGTTCGTTGTGAATACCCTCATTGGTACCGAAAACTCCAATAAGCCGGTCGATGCGGTCATAGTAAGGCTTAATATCTTCGTAACCGATCGGCCAGTCATCTCCCATTCCGTCTATGCTTCTCACCCGAAAATCATCCGGACCGAAACGAAGCGAAATACGTCCCCAGTGATTGGTGCGTCCGCCGAGCATCCTTCCGCGAAACCATTCAAAATCAGTGCCTTCAGATGTGGTATAAGGCTCACCTTCGATATCCCATCCCCCGAAGCAGGCATCGAATTCACCGAATGGCTGCAATCTCGTACTGGCACCGCGGCGAGGTGATTCATACGACCAGGTAAACATAGAAAAGTCCTGTGAATCGAACCAACCGCCAGCCTCAAGCATGACGACATCAGCACCGGCTTTCGTAAGTTCATGGGCGGCCATCCCACCTCCGGCTCCTGAACCGACAATACAAATATCGTATTCTTTCGGACTTTCTTTTATCTGCATAGAGTTATCCCCGGGTATTTTATTTTTTGAAAAGTCGCTGCTTTCCGAAGCCTAATCTAACAGTGAGTATAGACAATGTCTATTCTTCACAGGAAATATTTTTAAAAATATACCCAAATGACTACAGTATATCCTGGCCCTGCAGGCATTACAAGATCTGAATTAAAAAGCAGATTGCTAGTCCTGATATAAAATCCCATTGCCCCGCAGTTAGATAAATAGAAATAAAGTAAGCTTTTCCCGGACAGTAACTTACAATTTATAAAAGCGGGAAGAAGCTGCTGCTGAACAGTTTAAAAGCCATTTTTATGTAATGTTAACTGGTATTATTATGTAATATTTATTATTATAACCGCATCATATCTAATAAAAATTTTGTAGAGAGAAATAAATGAAAACCATGACGAATCCCCTTTTGAAAATCAGCTCTCCGGCACTCTTGCTTATTTTTTTACTGGCCATAATACCAGGTCAAAGCCACGGCTATTCGGAACCGGGAGAAGCATCTATTGTAGAATATCCCCCTTCTAACCAGACATTGAGTCAGCATATGCTCTATAATTTTTTACTGACTGAATCCGACAGCCTGTCTGCATATGAAAAATATGAAAAAAGTCTTTCCTCGCTTGCCGAACAATTAGGAGCAAAAGGATTAACAATCAACGACCTATTACAGGATTCCAGGTTTGAGATATATGAAAGTATAAACAAGAAGTTTACAGGTTCAGCTGAAAAAAAATCGCTGGGAATTACTGAGTATAAGCAGATTCTCAATTTCACTGATAAAGCAGCCCGAATTAATGACTTTATTAATACCCATACCGATCAACTGAAAAAAGCCGAGGAAACTTATGGTATTTCGAGATATGTTATTTCGGCTATTCTAGGTGTTGAGTCGGATTTCGGTTTAAATTCAGGCAATTATAATCCCTTCAACACCTATGTATCGATGTATGCTGTCGACTACAGAGCTGATTTTGCCAAGGCACAACTGGAGGAGCTTCTGATTTTTGCGGATAAGCGCAACCTCGATGTCTTCGAGATGAAATCAAGTTATGCAGGCGCTATGTCTTTTGCTCAATTCATTCCCTATTCCCTTAATAAATGGTTTGTAGGGGACGATCTTTACGACATGAATAACAATATTTTGTCAGTCGGTAATTATCTCGCATATTTCAAAGAAAGGACCGGAAGTGTTGAAAAAGCAGTATTCAGATATAATCCCAGCAGCCTGTATACACAGTTGGTGATAGATCTTGCGCGGGAAGCTGAGGATAATTTTTCCACGGAAGCACCATAGCAGTAACTCCATTCAATCTACCGGCTACTCTGCAAATCTTTGTACAGCTTTAACCACGGCTTCCTGTATAGTTTCATTTCCGGTAGTCAATGAAAGTTCCTGACCGGCTAATTCCGGAGTTTCAAGGACATCAGCCAGCACTCCTGCAACATCCTCGCGGGGAATTTCCGCCCTGGGCAGATTCGGCAGCAGGGCAACTTGCCCGGTGCCGTTTTCATTGGTCAACCCACCAGGTTTGATAATGGTATAATCCAGCCCGCTTTCTTTCAGGGCCTCGTCAGCTTCCTTTTTTGCCTGCTGATAAGCCTGAAAAACTTCGTTTCCACGGGGTTCATCCAGTCCCATTGCACTGATTAATATATAGCGATCGATACCATTCTTTTTAGCGGCTTCAATAAGTTTAATAGCCCCATCGCGATCAACAGTAAATTTGCGTTCAGCTCCGCTTCCGGGTCCGGCTCCGGCAGCAAATACAACAGCATCTGCCTGTCCTACAGCCTCTGAAATATCATCCTCCTTTTCAACATCACAAACGACAGGTTCAACCTCCAGTTTGCGCAAATCATCAAATTGATCCGGATTTCTGATAATACCTCTTACATCATGACCTTTTTTTCTTAGGATGGGGTGCAGATGCATGGCCACCTTTCCATGTGCTCCTACAACGGTTACTTTCATAATAATCGTGTTAATTTTCGATAGCTTTATTCCAACGACTAAACAGTTAAAAAGAGACTGTAATTCATTACTAAGCCCACATTTCTATTCTCACATCAGCGATGAGAATAGAGAGGCTCAAATAATTTGTGATAAACCAAGTTGAGTCTGCATGTTCGCTTTTGTGGGGTTTCCCCGAAGCATTTGGAAATTAATTAAAGAAATAGCATTTGTTCAGATACATGACTCTTTATTAATAAAATCCATAGATTGAATTATTAACTCTACGAAGGAAAGCAGAAAGCAACATCAGGTAGCAATATATTTTCATGAGCGTATTGTCTGTCATATTAGTTTTGCTAATGGTGCTGCAGGAAGTGCCTCAGGATAGATATGCCGAAAATTACCTGCAGGAGGGACTTGCCCTGGAACAGCAGAATAAACCGGAAGAGGCTCTCCGGCTTTGGGAGCAAGCGGTCGGAGAACTGGCTGTTCCATCTGTAGCCATCGCCACCGGATATCTTCGCCTGTCCACCGAACATGAACTCAGCGACTATTATCGCGCCGCCTCATTTCACTATCTGTGGGGGATGTCCGGTACCGACAAAACAGCCGTGAAAGATAACAAATCCGCCCTGGAGGAAGAATTGGCCCGCATGGAGCCGCTCCTTGACCGAAGCACGTTCGATCGCTGGCAGACGTTTCTCAAAGAAAACAATCCGGCACTGTTTGAAGAGATAGTACGCTTCTGGGAGCGGATCGATCCGACGCCGGCAACTAAATATAACGAGCGCCTGGTCGAACACTGGCAGCGGATTGCCTATGCGCGAAAATATTTTACCCGCAATAACAATCCGCCTTATGGCACGGACGATCGGGGCTTCTACTACGTAAAATACGGTGAGGCTGACCAAGTGGATTCGGGTCGTATACACATAACAGATGACAAGATTCGTTCGGTAATTTCTCAACTTATTCCAAATATACCTCATGAGGACAAACGTACAGATTATGTCATGATCATGTCCAATCGGATAAGCAATTTATTTGTTAATCCCGAATATGAACTATGGATTTATGGGTCACCGGATGAAAATATGAGTGAAAATCTTATATTAATTTTTGGTTCCAAATCCGGATCTTTCGGGCGCCTGCAAGCGCTTGATGACTTTATGCCGAATCCTGCCTTTAGTTTGTCAGTTTACAAGGGAAGTGATACCGGTGCCCCAATAGTCCCGCCTGGTATGGTTTTGCAATATATTTACTATGAGCATTTTGCAACCAAAGATCCCTACTTTGCTCAACAGTTCCTGAATTTTTTATCCAGTGTAGGAGGTGGTAAAGGAGATCGTCCGCCGGAAGCATACCTGGCGTGGCAACATAAGCAAAAACATATTCTTGATAACCGTCAGATCCTTAGCACCGCTCCGGATGAATTCTCAACCGAGGAAAAGAAGCTCCCCGACATACCCCTGGATGTCTACCAGTATCGCCTGCTCGATGAGAACGATCAGCCGGTCTTTGTCACCTTCCTGGAAAGCCGTCCCCTCCGGGCTTTTCTCGGAGATTTTGCCGCCAACCAGGATGCGATGCTCACGACACCCGGCGACACCGGCCAAGTCCCGGCTGAAGATCTCACAGCCGGTTATAAACTTACACACGGGCTCCAGCTGCGCAATGAGCGGTGGGAGTTGATCGGCCGGAACCGTCAGTCTGCCCTGCTGGTTTTCGAGCCCAATAAAAATCACCCCAGCAGTTCGATATTTGTCGTGCCACAGGGAGAGGGTGATATAACCCAGGTATTTTATGCAGAATTGAAAAATCTGCATCCGGACTCCAAACTGCGTGTTGAGAGCCTGTTTCCCGACTCACTTCGCGGCCTCGGCAAACTGCAAATCGAGCAGCCGGAACCGTTGAGCGTCAGTCCCGGTGAAATGACGGTGGGAGATTTAATTATCGGGTATCAGAGAAAAGAACAACCGGGGGGCAACTCTCTGTTTGATTTTGTAGCAGCCAATGACCGCCGGATTCCCGAAGGAGAGAATCTCGTGGTACATTTCGAGGTCTATCACCTGCAAACCGGCCCCGGCGGGCTCTCCCGTTTTGAAGTCGGTTATGAAATTCGTCCCAGGAGCGGATTATTTGGCTGGACCAGGAAAAAGAGGGATGAGTTCAGTATTACCTTAAATTTTGAGCAAACGGGGGATCGTTTTGCCGAAAGCCTGGAGATTGAAGCCACCGACCTGGAGGCGGGCAATTACGAACTAACCTGGATCATTCGCGACATGCTAAGCGGGAAGAGTCTTGAACAGCAGGTGCCGTTTGAGGTAATGGAGGAAACAGTATCATCCTGAACTTGTTTCAGGATCTGCAGCTGGATATTAAATTGCAACTTTATCTTTGTCTTTCCTTGTTCCTTTTTGTGTGGACAAAAACGAACCCAAAAAGCCACCGGCTGATCCCCGAGGATTCGGGGTTGTCGGCGGCATCGGTCGGTACGCGGGATAATTTCAAAGGTCCTTCACGCTCGACAGTTGCTTCTTAGATTTCACCGGTGTGAAATTATCCACTTCGCGCACCTCCCTGTGCCTGCTCTACGAAGCCTCGGCGTAGTTGAGCCTGTTCCCTCCAATGATTCAAAGGCCGGATTCTTTGTCCATTGTCTGTCTTTTGTCAACGAATTACATATCTTCTACAATCCTGCGTAGAGACAGAAAACGCTATGCGCCATGCACTTTGCGCTATGCCACCTTCACCCTCACCTTCTTACCCTTAACCTGGTTTTTGTTCATACCCGAGATCACCTGGTTTACAAATTCTCCGGGAATATCAACAAAAGAATGTTTTCCGTAAATATCGATATTGCCCACCACTTTACCGGGAATGCCGGTTTCTCCGGCAATAGCTCCGAGCAGGTCGCCGGGATAGATATTATTATTCTTACCTACATTGAAAAACATCTTTACCATTCCTGAATCATCAAACTGATGAGTGGATTTCTTCGGATCAGCTTCTTCTTTGACATCACCGAGATGCATCTTCAACAATGCCGCCGCCACTTCAATCGTGGTAAAGCGGTCATCCGACATCTGTTCAATCTGTTCGATGAACGGACGCAGGCCACCCTGCTCCAAAACATCTGTCACCTTGCTTAAATATTCTTCGGCCCGTGATTCCTGGACATCAGAAACGCTCGGCATTTCCAGCGGCTTCAGTTTCATTTTAATTTGTCGCTCGATCGTTTTTAACTGCTTGTTCTTATGACCGGCAGAAAAGGTAATAGCTGTACCCGAACGTCCGGCACGTCCTGTTCGACCGATACGGTGAACATAATACTCCGGATCCTGCGGCACATCATAATTAAACACCACGTCAATATCTTCAACATCAATACCCCGTGCCGCAACGTCTGTTGCTACCAGTATATCAATCCGGCCTTTACGGAATTTATCCATCACCCGGTCGCGCTGATTTTGATTCAGATCGCCGTTAATCACATCACAGCCGTAACCGCGTGATTGAAGCTCGCGGGACAGTTTTTCGGTTTTTCGCTTGGTATTGCAAAACACCAGCGCCAGGCGATATTCATTGATATCCATAAAACGGCATACGGCATCGGTTCTGACCGAATCCCGAACCTCAACAACATACTGATCGATATTAGGAGCGGCGATTTTTTCGCGTTCGATGGTTACGGTTTTTGGATTCTTCATATATCGCTTCATAATATCCCGGATAGCTCTCGGAACCGTAGCTGAGAACATTATCGTCTGGACAGGGCCTGAAGCGTAGGACAATATTTTTTCCATGTCATCACGAAAGCCCATATTCAGCATTTCGTCGGCCTCATCAAAAACAACTGTTTTCAGGTGTTCAAGATTAAGTGTTCCTCTTTTCAGGTGATCGATCGTACGTCCCGGTGTTCCCACTACTACATGAGCACCGCGTTTCAGGGCTTTAAACTGCCGTGAAATCGGTTGTCCGCCATATACGGGAACAACGTTTAATCCATCCAGAAACTGTCCGAGCTTCATCAGCTCGCCCGTAACCTGTATCGCCAGCTCTCGTGTGGGACACATGATGATCGTCTGAACATTTCGATTTTCGATATCTGTATTCTGTACGACAGGAACTCCGAAAGCGGCTGTTTTGCCGGTACCGGTTTGTGCCTGTCCGACAACATCTCTGCCTTCGAGGAGCATCGGAATACATTGCTCCTGGATTGGTGTAGGCTCTTCAAAGCCCATCTCTTTTATTGCATTAAGTATATTCCCGCTGATATTCAGCTCGGAAAAAGTAGAATTGGTCATATATAAATTTGTAAATGGTCATTATTACTTGGCTGACGTCACCTTGAGCACACGGTTTATCTAAAAAGTGCATGCTGTTGCCATCCTAGTACGTGTATGGGGACCGACAGACCTGAGAAGGGATGTAAGAACCTAATTTAAACGATAGGCTGGTTTCTGTAACACCAGAAAGGCAAAGATACGGATTATAATTGAGAATAGGTAATTACCAGTTAATAGTTGATGGGTTTAAGGGGTTTACCACATACGAGTCCCTGAGGACACTAAACATGTTCGCTTTATGCCTGGTGGTAAAATATTCAACCCACTCCGGGGTTGTTTATATCATTGAAGAACAGGTTACCCCGCATTGCATACGGGGCTATTCACATTCAATCCCTTCGGGATTTAGGATAAAGGATGTGATTCGAGGCGACTCCGAAAAAATGAATTACATGATCCGACTGTTGAACTTTGATACGACACTAATAACTAAGGAACAATGACGATTTTCCCGGTGGTGTGGAGGGTTTCTATTTGTCTCAGTGCGTCTTCGGTTTCCTCCAGAGAGTAAGTCTCACTGACCTTCACGCAGAGTTTTCCCGACTCTGTCAGCTCACGCAGGTGATCCAATTGGCCGGAATCCGGTTCGACAAAGACATATTCAAAGTCTATTCCCGGATCGAGGTCTTCACCTCTGTTCAATATAGACACCAGTTTTCCTTCCCGTTTCAGTGTCGGAAGACTCTGCTCCAGGGTTTCACTGCTGGTACAATCGAAAATAAGATCTACGCCCTCCGGCTGAACTTCTTTTACTGCTTCTCCGACATTGTTGTTGCGGTAATCGATCGTTTCATCAGCCCCGAGATCTTTCATATACTCATGGTTCTTTTCGCTGGCTACACCTATTACACGGGCATTTCTCTCTTTTGCGAGCTGTATCCCCATACTACCCACACCTCCGGATGCTCCCAGAATAAGAACTGTTTGACCTTCCTGCAGGTTACCGGCATCGTACAATGACTGATAAGCCGTAAGTCCCGTAAGGGGTATGGCCCCAGCCTCTTCTATCGATATATTCTTCGGCCGCAGAGAGAGATAACCCTCGGGTATTACTGTATATTCTGCAAAAGTACCCCAGCAGATTACCGGCCGACGGGCATAGGCATAAACTTCATCGCCTGTTTTGAATTTACTGGCACCGAAACCGCGTTCTTCAACAGTTCCGGCCAGATCCCATCCCGGGATTGCAGGTAACTTATGCGGAATTCTGTCTTTGAGATATCCTCTTACAATTCCTGAATCAACCGGATTTACACCCGCCGCTTTTATACGGACAAGCACTTCGCCTTCTTTGATCTCCGGAAGCTCAACGATATCCATTTTAATGTTATCAAGATCTCCAAATTCATAAAATAGAGCTGCTTTTGACTGCTTTGCCATAATCTTATCTGTAAAAATATCGTGATAAACGCTTACATCGCAAGAACATATTAGGTATTCCAAAGGTTCACGAGCAGCAGGTATTTCACCAGAAATTATATCGATTGGGATATCAGAACTAAACTTGTCTGCCCCTGTAATTTTTTTCATGAATACCGGGCTCCGTTTTGTATCTTTGGTTCGCTTTTAAAACTGGTATTTCCATTACAGCCCGGCGATATATTCAACAGATGGATTCTACTTCTTCACCTTTTCACCAACTTACCGGATCACAGAAAATACTGCTGATGGCCGGAATTGTCTTGATATCCGTTAATCTGCGTCCGGCTTTAGCCGGAGTCGGACCTTTGATCAGCGCTATTCGCACCGACACGGGGCTTTCCAATGCCATGCTGGGACTATTGACAACTCTCCCGCTGCTTGCCTTCGGTGTCATATCAACATTAACTCCCCTCTTTACACGACGGTTTGGTATTGAAGGTGTTCTGGCACTGGCTATGGGTTTGCTGACGGTGGGGCTTTTACTGCGGGTTGTCCCTTCCAATATTCTGTTATTCGGAGGTACGTTATTAGCCGGTATCGGAATAGCATTCGGGAATGTATTGCTCCCCAGCCTGGTGAAACGTGATTTTCCGCAACATGCAGGGGTAATGACAAGCGTGTATTCGAGTATGCTCGGCGTAGGGGCCGCGGTTTCAGCGGGCATCAGCGTACCTTTGGCTGAAGATCTGGGATTGGAGTGGAGATGGTCGCTAGGCTCGTGGGCAGCGTTATCCCTGCTGGCACTAATTGTATGGCTTCCACAGGCAAAAAAACAAACCCTGCCCCGTCACAACCGCAGCTTTATGAAGTCGTTGCGTGATCTCGGAGGATCCAAACTGGCATGGCAAGTGGCGCTTTTCATGGGCCTTCAATCGCTGGTTTTTTATGTGATACTGGCCTGGCTCCCGGAAATCCTTCAGGGGCGGGGGCTGGATGCGAATACTGCCGGATGGATGCTTTCCCTTTCGCAGGCAGTCGGTGTAGCGGGTACTATTATAATTCCCACATGGGCGGAAAGGCTGGATGACCAGCGGGGACTGGTTTCCCTGCTGGTGGCACTGGAATTGATTAGTATCGGCGGACTGATTCTACCCGATCCTTTCCTGATTGAACTGTGGGTTTCACTGATCGGTTTTGCTCTCGGCGGCAGTTTTGGCCTTGCCCTTCTTTTTATTGTTCTTCGCGCACCGGATACCCAAACAGCTACGGAACTTTCGGGTATGGCCCAATCGGTCGGCTACCTGCTGGCAGCAATAGGTCCGACGCTATTCGGTGCCATACATGACCTGACACAGGCATGGATTGTACCACTTTTGTTTTTAATTGGCATTGCTGTTATCCAATTATGGATGGGACTCGGCGCCGGACGGCCTAAGGCGATTCTTGGAAAAAACCACTAAGATTCTATGTTAAATAACAAATAAATTCCTACCTTATTTAAGTG
>CAZPWQ010000057.1:5927-20650 GCA_964590495.1 uncultured Balneolaceae bacterium | reverse complement strand
CCGTATTGAGTTTCAAACCGCATTAAAAACTAAACTCTCCGAATGGGATCTGTATCCATGAAAAATATAAATTATTGGGTTGTATCGGGATTAATCTTTTCAGCAGCACTCTTCACTTCTTCCTGCAGTACGGAAATGCAATCAAAAAATTTGGATGACAAAGATTCGACATCAGCTATTCCGGTCGAAGTAGCCTATGCCGGTAACGGTGAAATTTCTGCCTACTATTCCAGTACGGCTACCCTTGAAGCGGATGAAGAGGCAAAAGTTGTCGCCAAAGTTCGCGGAGTGGTAAAAGAACTGCTGGTTGAAGAAGGGGATTTTGTAAGTGCCGGTGACGTATTGGCCAGCCTGGAAGATGAACAACTCGAAATTGAAGCCAGTCGTGCCAAAGCTACCATGGACCGGCTGAACAATGAGTTCAGTCGTAAAAGGGAGCTTTTTGAAAAAAATCATATCAGTGCCGAGGAATTCGAAAATGCCAAGTTTGAGTTTGAAGCTCAAAAATCAGCTTATGAACTTGCTGATCTTAAAATAAAGTACTCAAAGATCAGGGCCCCGATCAGCGGTGTAGTGTCCGACCGACTGATTAAAGCTGGTAATATGGTCAATACCGACCAGGAAGTGTTTAAAATTACTGATTTCGACCCTCTTCTTGCTGTTCTTCATATACCCGAACATGAGATGAATAAGCTGAATAAAGGTCAGGCTGCTTTGATGCACTTTGATGCCCTCCCCGGCGAAAGCTTTATCGGACAGGTTTTGCGCGTCAGCCCTACTGTTAATCCGGAAACCGGTACGTTCAAAGTGACCATCTCAATAAGTGATGAATCACGTCAACTCAAGCCGGGAATGTTCGGTCGTGTTCGCATCGTATACGACACGCATCCCAATGCACTGCTTATCCCTAAAAATGCTGTCATTACTGAAGATGGTTTAAGCTCCGTTTTCGTGATTAACAATAAAATGGCATACCGCAAAACGGTCAGCACAGGCTATACGAATGGTAACAATATTGAAATACTGAATGGCATTAATCCGGCTGATACCGTCGTAACGATCGGACAGAGCAGTCTGCAGGACAGCTCACTGGTTGAAGTTGTTTCATACTGAAAACACACTCCTCTTTATCTAAACTACTTCCGGAAAATACCCGTATGAAAATAATTGATTTCTCCATCAGACGTAAAGTTACGATAGCGATGTTCACCATCGGCATCATCCTTTTCGGATTTGTCTCATTGAGCCGCCTTAAGATAAACCTGCTGCCCGAACTGAGCTATCCTACACTTACCGTCCGGACTGAATTCGAGGGAGCCGCACCTGCCGAAGTTGAAAATCTTGTTTCCAGACCTGTTGAAGAAGCCCTTGGCGTGGTAAAGGACGTGCAGCAGGTACGTTCCATTTCCCGTTCGGGACAGTCGGATGTAACGCTCGAATTTGCCTGGGGAACGGATATGGATTTCGCCAGCCTCGATGTCCGTGAGAAGATCGATGCCCTACAGCTTCCCCTTGAGGTGGAAAGACCGGTGATACTTCGTTTCGATCCGACGCTGGAACCGATCATGCGCTACGCTTTTTTTATTGAGGATGACATATCCGGCGTCGATCAAACGGTGGATTTTGCAGGTTTTCAACAGTCCGCTGACGACCAGATCAACAAGCTGAAAAAGCTGCGCCGCTTCGGTGACGAGCAGATCAAAAAAGACCTGCAGTCGGCACAGGGTGTTGCGTCGGTAAAAATAAGCGGCGGACTGGAAGAGGAGATCCAGGTTGCGATCAACCAGGACCGGCTGGCCCATCTGGATATTTCGATGCAGCAGATTACGCAGGTACTTAATTCCGAAAATGTCAACCTTTCCGGCGGACGTCTTGAGGAAGGTACGCAGCAATACCTGGTTCGTACGCTGAACCAGTTTCAATCTGTGGGAGATATACAAAATGTTGTAGTCGCCAATCAAAACGGTACACCCGTTTATCTTAAAGATCTGGCGGTAATTTCGCAGGGATATAAAGAACGGGATGCAATCACCCGTCTTAACGGGCAGGAAGCTGTTGAAGTAGCTATCTATAAGGAAGGTGACGCCAACACAGTAAATGTAGCGGGCAGTGTCAGCCAACGGATGAATATCATTTCAGAAAACCTGCCCGAAGGTATGGCTGTGACCAAAGTATACGATCAGTCAACCTTTATATCATCTGCCGTCAGTGAAGTAGTGGATGCCGGTATCATCGGTGGAATTCTGGCAGTCATCATTCTATATTTATTTCTCAGGAATTTCTGGGCCACGGTAATAATCTCGCTCTCCATTCCAGTCTCGATCATTGCCACATTTAACCTGATGTACGGTAATGACATTACGCTTAACATTATGTCTCTCGGAGGTATTGCCCTGGGAATCGGTTTGCTGGTCGACAACTCCATTGTCGTACTCGAAAATATATCGCGCCACAGGGATATGGGTAAGAATCCCCTGCAGGCGGCTAAAGACGGTGCCGGGGAAGTCGGCATGGCGGTGGTAGCCTCTACCTTCACCACTATTGCGGTATTCTTTCCGCTTGTCTTTGTACATGGCATTGCGGGACAACTGTTTCGCGACCAGGCTCTTACTGTTACGTTTTCACTTCTGGCTTCGCTTGTCGTAGCCATCACGCTCATTCCCATGCTGTCGTCTCTGGCGGGCAGGGAAAAACCTGAAATTGAACAACCGAAACTGCGGGAGCCCCGTACAAGAGCCGGGCGATGGCTGCGGGCAACACGTCTTTTCTTATTTAGTACCGTGCCGGGATTTATTATCAGTCTGCTTGCAAAAGCTGTAAAAGGAATAAGCAAAGGGATCATGTTCCTCCTGAATCCTTTTCTGAATATTTTTGACCGTGGATATTCCTCGATAGAAAACCGTTACCCGGCCATGCTCACATGGTCGTTGAAACACCGCTTTCTGGTGATCGGCTTTGCATTCCTGTCCCTCACCGGTTCCCTGATGCTCCTGCCCCAACTGGGCATTGAACTGATTCCCTCCTTGTCGCAGAATGAATATAATGTGGAATTTCAATTGCCGCCGGGTACCCCGATTGAACAAACCGACCGGGCCCTCCGGCGTGTACAGCGTGCTGCCGGGGAACTGACAACGGTTAATACAACCTTTGCTGTTGCCGGAACGGGAAACAAAATGGATGCGAACCCCATCCAGGGAGGTGAAAACTGGGGTGAGTTGAATGTTGCTCTTGTTAAAGGTACCGGACGCGATATTGAAGAAAGCACAATGGTTGAAATGCGCAACGACCTGCAGCGAATACCGGGACTCCAATATAAATTTTCCCGGCCTTCCCTGTTCACATTTAAAACGCCCGTTGAAATCGAAATATCAGGTTATAATCTGGATGACCTGAAAAAGGTGAGCGATCAGATTGTAAATAAGATGGCGGATAACGATCGTTTTGCAGATGTTAAATCAACGATGGAACATGGTAATCCGGAAATCCAGGTAACTTTCGACCGGGCTAAAGCAGCATCATTAGGGCTTCAGGTGCACCAGGTTGCCGATGTAGTGGTCAGCAAGGTGCGTGGCGATGTGGCAACCCGCTATTCCTGGAGAGATCGTAAGATCGATGTTTTGGTACGTGCCAATGAAGAGGACCGCTCTTCGGTTGAAGCTATCCGGAACCTGATCATCAATCCCGGCAGCAGAAATCCGATCCCGCTTTCCAGCATTGCGGATATCCATGTGGCAACAGGCCCAAGTGAGATACACCGGACAGCGCAACAAAGAGTAGCTGTAGTATCGGCCAACCTGAATTATGGTGACCTCGGCACGGCAGCTGAAGAAATCCAGCAGATTATTGATGAAACACCCATTCCAACAACCCTGCAAGCCCGTGTAGCAGGCCAAAACGAAGAGATGGCAGCATCATTCCAGTCGCTGCTGTTTGCACTGTCTCTGGCGGTATTTCTTGTTTACCTCGTGATGGCTTCCCAGTTCGAATCGCTGCTGCACCCTTTTATCATCCTCTTCACTATTCCACTGGCCTTAATAGGCGCCATACTGGGTCTTTGGATTACGGGGTCTACTGTAAGTGTGGTGGTATTTATCGGCTTGATCCTGCTGGCAGGTATCGTGGTAAATAACGCCATTGTTTTAATTGATTTGATCAACCAGATGAGAGCCGGGGGCATGGAAAAAGTACAGGCTATACTGGAGGGCGGAAAATCAAGACTTCGCCCTATTCTGATGACGACTTTGACTACCACACTGGGACTTCTTCCACTGGCTGTCGGTTTCAGTGACGGGGCCGAGCTTCGCGCACCGATGGCAATTACTGTGATCTCGGGACTGATTATATCAACCCTGCTGACCCTGGTTGTAATACCGGTGATGTATGCCATCATGGATCGGAAGGTATATGCTAGCACTGCTGATAACAGTTCTTCCGGCTTCACGGCTTAATCTGATACTGACATGAATATAACCGACCTTTCATTACGCCGTCCCGTGACCACATTTATGGTATTTATCAGCCTTGTGGTGATCGGAATTATTGCCAGCCGGATGGTGCCCCTGGAATATTTTCCTGACATCTCGTTTCCGGGCGCCTATGTCTCCGTCCCCTATCCCAACTCGACACCCGAAGAGGTTGAACGCAATATCGCACGTCCCATCGAAGAGGCCTTCGCTACCATAAGCGGGATCAACCAGATGAGCTCGACTTCCAGTGAAAACCAGGTCGGCATATTTGTCCTTTTCGATATGGGAAGTGATATCAGCATGAAGGCGATGGAACTGAAAGAGAAAATTGACGGGGTCCGTAACCAGTTGCCCCCCGATATGGAAAGGGTGTTTATTAACAAGTTTTCGGCACAGGACCAGCCGATGATGAATCTGCGTATATCCAGCGAACGGGATCTTTCAAATGCCTATGAACTGCTGAATCGAAATCTAAAACAGCGGATCGAGCGGATTTCCGGTGTGGCCAGAGTTGAGCTGTACGGAGTGGAAAAACGCCAGATTCGCATTGAGTTGATACCGGAACGGCTGGAAGCGCATAATGTTGATCTCAATCAACTCACAGAGACACTGAGGCGCAGCAATTTTTCAGTAACAGCGGGCAGAATTGAAGATGCGGGAAAACGATACATGGTTCGTCCCACTGGTGAGATCAGCGATCCGGCTGAATTTTCCAACCTTATCATTGGCGGCGAGAACCTGCGCCTTCATGACGTTGCGACCATCGGTTACGGATCTCCCGAGCGGGAATACGGGCGGCACCTGGATCAGAAATATGCAATCGGTCTGGATGTTTTTAAAGAATCGGGAGCCAATACGGTCGATGTAGCAAATAACGTGCTGGAAGAAATTAATATCGTCAGTTCCCTGCCTGAAATGCGCGGTATCAATATTTATGAGATGAATAATCAGGCCGCGGGAATCATCAGCTCTCTTGTTGAACTCCTGAAGGCGGGATTAATTGGAGCCGTTTTTTCAATTATGATTTTGTACCTGTTTCTACGGCAGACAAGCACCACATTAATTGTAGCCCTGGCAGTACCTTTTTCACTGATCGTAACGGTCGGCATGCTCTATTTCCTGGGACTTTCTCTGAATATTCTCTCAATGATGGGACTCATGCTTGCCGTAGGTATGCTTGTAGATAATGCTGTTGTAGTGACCGAAAATATCCACCGGAACCATCATGCAATGGATGACCGGATTGAAGCCACCAAAAGGGGAGTACAACAGGTAGCTGTAGCCGTAACGGCAGGAACATTGACTACCGTGATTGTATTTTTGCCGAATATCATCAGCGAAAGCTCCATGATTGCGATTCAGCTTTATCATGTTGCCATTACTATCATTCTGGCACTCGGCGCTTCACTGTTTATTTCTCTTACGATTATTCCCCTGTTAACCTCGAAAATAAAGGCCCCGAAACTTCCGGAAAAAAAGCGGATGATCGACCGGCTTGAGGTTGTTTACTCGACCGCTTTGGACTGGCTTTTAAAACGGCGTTATACATCCGTCTTGCTTATTCTTGGCATTCTTGGAAGTGCCGTTATTCCGCTGCAGATGATGGAAATGGATATGTTCCCCTCTTCGGAATCACGAGAACTTTACCTGCACTATAATATCAACGACAGATACACTCTCGAACGGATTGAGCAATCGGTAAATAAAATCGAGGATTACCTGTATGGAAATAAAAAACAGTTCGAAATTGACGCCGTCTACTCCTATTTCGAACCGGGACATGCCACGTCAACTCTCCTACTGACGGACGATGACGAGGCAGTCAAGGATGTTAAAACCATCAAAAAAGAGATTGAGGAAAATTTACCGACGCTGTCAATCGGCCGTCCATCCTTTGAATACCGGGATCAAACCGGCGGTGAGCAGATACGCCTGTTTGTAATCGGGGAATCCTCTGACGTCCTGGCCGGATTGGCAGATGAAGTAACCCGTCGCCTCGAACAGATACCCGGCATTGCAGATGTGCGCTCCGAGGCTGAGTCGGGAACGGAAGAGGTGCAGGTTCTGGTAGATCGCGAACGTGCGCGAAGTTTTGGGGTATCAACGCAACAGGTGGCCAGTCTGGTATCGAACTCTATGAGAGGGGTAAATCTGAGGCGTGTGCGCGGCGACAACGGAGAAGTTGACGTTATTCTGGCCCTGCACGAGGATGACAGAAAAAATATTGATGATTTGATGAATCTACCGGTGAATATCGGTGATAATCAAACGGTAAAGCTTTCATACCTGGCCAATTACGAAATGCAGAAGGCCCCCCGGAGTATTCAGCGTGAAAACCGGCAAACGTCATTGGGTATAAACATAAATTTTGAGGAGGTAACGATGGATAAAGCCCGGGAAGAAATCGGACCGATAATGGACCAGATAAATTATCCCGCAGGTTATGGATGGAGTTACGGCCGCAGTTTTCAGCAGGACCAGGAAACGATGGACGAAATGATCGTAAACATGCTGCTGGCGATGTTTTTGATCTACCTGGTTATGGCTTCATTATTTGAATCCGTGCTCTTCCCGTCCAGTATTATTACATCCATATTTTTCGGGTTTATCGGTGTGTTCTGGTTCTTCTTAATTACCGGCACAACCTTTTCATTCATGGCTATGATCGGCATCCTGATTTTAATGGGAATTGTGGTAAACAACGGTATCGTTTTGATCGATCATGTGAGTCAGTTACGGGCGAAAGGTAAGTTATCACGTCTTGATGCTATCGTTCAGGGTGGCCGGGACCGTATGCGTCCCATTCTAATGACAGCCGGAACGACTATCCTGGGGCTGTTGCCGCTTTGTTTCGGAACTACTCAAATAGGAGGTGACGGTCCCCCCTACTTCCCGATGGCACGGGCTATTGTCGGCGGACTGGCTTTTTCTACTGTTATCACGCTGTTCATATTACCCGCTATATATTTGATCCTGGATGATATCAAACTGTGGGCAAACCGCGTCTGGCAGGAAGCTAGAAGCTAAACGTAAGACGCCAGACGGGAAATTCTTAATTCCTAATTCGTAATTCTTAATTCCAATCACCATTTGGGGGCGAAAGTCGGATTTACCAGTCGTGTGGCTTTTTCAAGCTGATCGATGTAATCAAAATCCTCATCCTCAAGATAGAAATCGAATATCTCAATATTCTCTCTGAGGTGTGCTTCGCTCGATGCTTTTGGTATGGCAACCACATTTTCCTGTTCAATCAGCCAGCGAAGCGTGATCTGGGCCGGTGTCTTGTCATATTTTTGAGCTATTTCCTTCAGTTCTTTATGATCATTTACCTTGCCCTGAGCCAGCGGGCTATAGGCTGTAATCAGTATATCTTTCTCAATAGCATAATCCAAAAGTTCAAGCTGATCAATAAATGGATGAAATTCCACCTGATTGCAAAAAATAGGGGCTCTTATTTCATCATTGACTTTCTTAAGAAGATCGAGGGGAAAATTGCTGACACCGATATTCATAGCTTTACCCTGATCACGCAAAACAAGCATGGATTCTATGGTTTTGCGGAGATCGTATTGCTCGTTCGGCCAGTGTATCAGCAATAAATCAACATATGGAGTATCCAGATTCCTAAGGCTCTGCTCGGTAGTCTGCAGTACATCATCGGCATCAAGATTGGTGTGCCAGATTTTAGTAGAGAGAAATATATCTTCCCGCGGAACATTTGAGATGCTCAATGCTTTCCCTATCTCCCTTTCATTCTTGTACATCTGCGCTGTATCGATATGGCGGTATCCGATTTCCAGAGCAGTTCTGACAGTTTTGGTACATTCTCTGTCGTGTAATTTATATGTTCCCAAACCCATTTCAGGAACGTCAATTCCTTGGATATTTTTGTATTGCATGTTTAAAAAGTACTTTTGCTCCTTTCTATGATTGTTATAACGAGATTTATTTAAAAACAGAATCCGGACCATTAGGATTCACTAATATCAACAAGATTAACTTTATTAGATGCGTTCTAAATTTCATTGCGTTCCAATGCCTTTATTAATTTTGATTATTTAATAAGTGTCATTTTCCTGATATAAACTCTGCCCCCAACTTCAAGCTGTGCAATGTACATTCCACTGGGCATACTATTTGCGTTCCATATTTCCGTATGTTCACCGGCTTCTTGTGATCCTTCAACCAGCGTTGTCACCTTTTGGCCGATCATATTCCATATTGTCAGCGACACCTCGGCTTGTTCGGTTAACTCATAAGAAATATTGGTAGTAAGATTAAATGGATTCGGATAATTGGGGTTCAGCTTAATAGTATTTGGCAGTTCATCTTCAGCTTTTTTATCTGTCCCGGGTTTAATCGACAGCAGAAACCGGCTATCTTCCTCTGTTTCCTTTATCATATTGATCCGGAGTTTTTCCTCTTCCTGTATTACTCCCGCTCTTCTACTTGAAAAATCACCCCCGTTAGCAAATGTATATTCTTCATTTGACTTCAGGTTAATCTCCGTATTTTGCTGCCGGTCAATTAAAGTGACTGTCCAGTCCGACGGAAGATCTTCAATTCCACTCCAGGTGAGGGTTAAATCTCCATCTTTTTTATATTCATAGTTCAATGGTATCTCGAGGGACGACTCCAGGTTTTCAGGAAGTATTTTTTGCTGAAATTTTTCTGTTCCAATACTTCCGTAAAAATTTACAGAACTGTTATTCAGAGACTGTAGTTTAAACACATCCCCGGTTCCTGCTTCAACATCTCCGGCATCAGAAAATAACAGGGAAAATTCATCAAATCCTGATTCATCAGTCAGCTGCATAGAAAAACCAAACCTGTTTTCTGTTACCTCTTCATAGTATTTATTTCCCGCCAGAGTATTTTTATTCAGCGTGATTGATTCATTGATCTCTTCCTCTCCAGTGAAACGGACAAAAAACGCCTGAAACGGTGCTATGATATCATTCCCGGTTAAAGGAATAAAACCGCCGTTGCCATTTCCTTCTTCGGAATCCCATACATAGAGGTTTCTGTTAATTTCACCGCCTGCCGATTCCAGAGTATTCAGCAATTCAGTAACTGAAATATCCACGTTAAAAGGATTTCCCAGTAGATTCCAGCCTTCATCATTATCAATTTGATCATTTCCATTACTGTCGGTGGCAGATACATTCACTCTTACCGATGAATTTGCTTCCGTATACTCAAAGTTAAGGATCTTTGGAAATCCACCCTGTATGCCCTGAAGCGAAGTATCATCATCCTCAAAAAAATAGATTAGGTAACCTTTGCCCGGGTCCATTGCTTCAGACATTGAGGAAGGAATTTCAAGATTACCCTCACCGGAAATTTCATCCCATCGATATATGTTAGCCGGCGCGGAAGGGTCGTCTGATCCCCGGACCCCCTGTATTCTGAACTTTCCGAACACTTCCTCAAATGTCATATTCTGCGAAGGAATGGTGATCATCCTCCAACCTTCGCTGCCGCCAATTTGAAATGAAACACCTGATGGTTCATTATCCCCGATATTAAGAACCAAAATCTCAGGTTCTGCAACAGCTCCTTCTGATATATTCTGTAACCGGAATACGGCAGCTGTATCGTCCTCCGAAATGTCATCACCCAGAGGGATCGTAACTGTTTTTGTATCACCGGATTCAGCTTCTGAAGAGAAGCTGACAATTTGATTCTTGAAATCTCCAATATCTGAAGAAGAAACACTACTCAGACTGCTGACAAAGCTTACTTCCACTTCTACGGCAGTGTCGATTGATTCAACCAGCTCAACGGTTAGATTAAATGATCCGTCATTTTTATCAACTGTCCCTGACGATGTTTTAAAGATTACTTTTGGTGAGACCGGTTCGGATAGCCGGAAACGAGTTTGAAGTTCAGAGAACCGATTCTCATTTCTGGTCCAGTTGGCAGAATTGGCCAGGATGTCCATGAGATCTTTTTTGCTGCCTTCAATACCGTTTCCAGGATCGTACTGCTGGTAATCGGCCGAAGCCAGGCTCAGTACAGTGCCATCTTCCTCACTGAGAACCGGTGGTATATTTGATGCTTCGGAAGGTGTTGCATCATAGGACCAGGCATCTGATTCCGCAGACCATCCGATACCATAAATAAATTGTGGATTGGTTTTCTCTCCCTGGTAAACAAGTATGTTTTCTTTCGAACTTTGAATCTTAAAGTCTCCTCTTTTGACAAACCCCTTTTCTCCGCTCCCCGTGAAAGAGATAACGGTACCGGCTGTTACTTCTGCGGGCGCAATATAGGTAAGAGAAGTTTCGGAATCTTTAAAGGAAGATTCGGAATTAATCCAAATATCGTTTGTGAAATTAATAGTGGTACCTGCTTCTATATCAACCAATGGTATGAATTCAAAATAATCCGTACTACCCGAATTTATAGTGACAAAGAAAAGGTCTCCGGGAGCAAGTACTGTCTGGGCAGATATAGTTCCCGCACCTAACGCGATAAGCAGCGAAAAAAATATGCATGTAATAATTTTCTTCCTAACCGAAAGAAGTAACGTTTGGCCCATACGCCTGTTTTATTTCACAACGTGAAAATCCGTTGAATCGTCTCTACTTTTAATAATTAACCTTTTTATAATCTATTTTCAAAGAAAATTAGCGCTAACGGACTAATAAATATGCATTAACAGGAAGATAAGTTCCATCGGCCACTAATAAGCTGTTTAACCTGATTTGGCGCTATTCATTATTCAGATAGCCTGAATGATTATTCGTTCTATAGGTAGTACTCATTAGCCGGGTATTCCTTACAAATTTTTTTGCATTTGTATCAATAGAATAGCCTTCTTCATAAAATTTACCTCTCCTCACCAGACGTTCCTAACGGAACGTGTCAATTGGTGGCGGACCTATTAGGCTACCGACCAGATCTTCCTAACGGAAGATAAATCGGGAAGAAAATTTATCTCTCCTTTGTGTAACTCCGTGTAACAGCTTGTAAAGGCAGGAAATATTGCCACCCTTCGATGACTGCTGCTTTCCGGGGTTTTAAACAATTTTATTCAATCATCAAAATGCATCTCGCCAAGCAGTCCTTCGGTATAGGCAACAGCCACGGAAACAGCAGCGTCGCCGGTAATATTTACTGCTGTACGGCACATGTCGAGGATCCTGTCGACGCCCAGGATCAGGGCAATACCTTCGACCGGCACTTCAATTGCCTGCAAGACAATTACCAGCATGATAATGCCTGCACCCGGTACTCCGGCGGCACCGATCGATGCAAGTGTGGCGGTAAGAACAATGGTAAGCTGCTGGGCAATAGTGAGGTCGAGACCCAGCGCCTGTGATATAAATACGGCGGCAATAGCCTGGTACAGACTTGTACCATCCATATTTATGGTGGCTCCCACGGGCAGGACAAAACTGGAAACCTCCTCATCCACACCTACATTTTTTTCCACCCGTTCCATGGTTACCGGCAATGTTGCCGCACTTGAACTGGTACTGAAACCGAGTAAAACCGCAGGCTGAATGGCGCGAAAGAAATCTCTGAGTTTCATTTTGCTGAACAGCTTAAACAAACTGGAATAGACAATTAGTACGTGCAGAATTAGTCCCAATAACACCGCCACACAATACCAGCCCAGCGCCCCGAGCAGGTCGAGGGCCCTGCCGAGATCGTCGCCGGCCAGATCGACGATAACCGCAGCCATCAGGGCAAATACACCGTATGGAGCAAGCTTCATTATGATATCTACAATCTTGATGATGACCTCATTAAGCGAATCAAAGAAAGCGATGAGCGGTTTTCCTTTTTCCCTCGGGATGTACATGAGCCCCAGCCCGAGTATGACCGCCAGAAAAACTACCTGCAACATATTGGAGTTGTCGGATACTGCCGTAAAAAAATTTTCAGGAACAATGTCCACAAAGAAACTCATGGGGCTTCGCTGCATAACCTCCTGTGCCGTCTCACTGGATCCTTCGATATTCTGTTGATACCCCTCCATCAGACTCTGCTGGGTCTCTTCCGGCAAAAAATTACCGGGCTGCATAACATTGACTACCGTAAGTCCGATTGTAATGGCACATACCGTTGTCACCAGATATATGGCAACTGTTTTACCGCCCATACGCGAGAGTTTGGCCACATCATTTAAATTGGTGACCCCGACGATCAGGGAAGCGAGTACCAGAGGTACGGCAATCAGCTTCAGGAGATTGATGAAAATAGTTCCGACAGGTTTGACATAATCCGTAGTGAATTCACTGAATCCCCAGATACTGGCAAGAAGTCCCCACACAAGACCAAGTATAAGTCCGATGATAATTTGCCAGTGCAGCTTTTGATACCATTTTTTCATACAAATAACAGTTTGAGAATAATTGCGATTATGGACCCCGCGCCCGTCGAAATAAGATTCACAACATTATTATCAATTGAGAACCGGGTTTTATATCCCGTCAGAGGAACTTTAAGCTTTTTATCCTTTCGTTGATAAACTGCTCCAAAATAAGAATCAACTAAACATCCTGAAAATCCTGCCACAAACAGGGCTGTTAATATTGGCAATTCGAGTGAAAAAACGTAAACGGAAATCAAAGAAAACAGCAGAGCGGCAATAAGAGCTGCCATCAAACCGGGAAGACTCACCCCGCCATCCGTACCCGCTTTTACTTTCTTAAAATCTGTGATTAAAAAAGTGTTGTAGTTAAAACGTTTGCTGCCCAATTCGGTTGCCCAGGTATCGGCCATTGCGGTACCCAAAGCCCCCAAAGCTCCGATAATAAACAACTGTGAATATCCTATAGAAGCGAAAGCGATAAAAAGGACAAACCAGAAACTGTTTGCCCAAACCTGTAATCCGTTTCTGCGTACCCGGTATGACAAATGATCCTTATCAATCACTCCGGAAGTGGATATAAGAGAACCGGAAAGGAAAAAAAGCAATAATACAATCACAGCAGGTATTCCGCCGATACCAAAGATATAAATTCCCGCAATAATTGCCGCCGTCATACCATCGAGAGAAAGTGCTCCCGACAGGTATGCAATAAAACAAAATAAAATGGAAAGAATCGTCCCGAAAATTATTTGCCGGTGTTCGCCCGCACTGCCAAAAACAAAGATGGCAGTAAGCAAAAAAGAAAAGTGGTAGTTAATTAATCGATCCACATGTTAAGTCAGGCCTGATCGGGATGGGCATTTGTACTGCTGTCATGTTTGAGTATTGCTATGATGACTGTAATATAACCGGCCATAATTACAATAGGTGAAATGAATAATGAAATAAAACCTTCTACCTCATTTTCCAGATACATAGCAGTGAATCCGGCAATAACCAGTAGTAAACCTATAGTCAGCACTTTATAATTCCACGCATCGAATATCATAGGTTTGTTATTCGCACTTCGTCTTCGTTTTTTCCGTGCCATATAAAAGATGATTTTAATGATGATAGATATATAACTGCTTAATATCTTGTAACGGCAGTTAAGTAAAACAACTAATTTCTAATTATCAATAACTCAATTAATTGAAAAAAATTATATTAGCCTCCGGAAGTCCCCGGCGAAAAAAGCTGCTGGAACAGCTGAACTTTCAATTCGACATTATTGTCAGTAATGTAGAAGAAACAGCTGAACAACAGAATTCACCGCAGGAAATTGTACAGGATCTGGCTTCCCGTAAAGCTGAGGAGGTTTCATCCCGCTCATCGGATGCACTTGTTATCGGGGCCGATACCATAGTCGTACTTGATGATGAGATTCTTGAAAAGCCGGAAAATGAATCGGAAGCCATAAAAATGCTTCGAAAGCTCAGCGGCAGAACACATCATGTGCTTACCGGCGTCGCACTGTTAAAAGTGGATACACCACAAAACATAGTAGAACAGCATGCGTTCTGTGAACAGACCACTGTTACTTTTGGAGAGATCGATGAAAGCGACATAAAAACATATGTTAAAACAGGCAGCCCAATGGACAAGGCAGGAGGATATGGAATCCAGGATGATTTTGGAGCCATATTTGTAAAAGGAATAAATGGCGACTATTATAACGTTGTTGGATTTCCCCTATATTCTTTCTATCGAACAATGAAATTGTTTGCCCCGGAATACCTTGAGCAGTCAAAATGATCAGGATACAATGAAAATAAAGAAGGCTTTGCAAAACCAAAGTGTCACCCTGTCCGCCAGCCGGCGGATCAAGGGTCTGTTGCAAAAATTGTATTTGAAGCTTCTAAACAACAATTGCTTACAGATGCTGAAACAAG
>CAZPWQ010000057.1:0-5827 GCA_964590495.1 uncultured Balneolaceae bacterium | reverse complement strand
AAAATTAGATACCCTTTATCGATTCTTAGGTTTCCTGTTTCTGTGCGTGATACCGGCAGCTCTTCAGGCCCAGCTCAACAATGACTACTTTGAAGCGGATCAATTGCTACAGCAACAAAAATATGAAGAAGCTTTTGAACGATTTAATGAGCTTTATAAAGAAAATCCGGAAACCTATATAATCCTCGAAAAAGCCACGGAATGCCTTATCAACCTCAAGGAATATGAAAAAGCTATTGAGCTCGTAGAACGCGGAGTGAATAAAGGTTATTATCAGGCACAGGGTAATATACGGATTGGTGAGATTTATCATATCAGCGGCGATACCACTCGGGCTTATGAGATATGGGATCATACGCTCGATCGTTTTGGGGATAACAACATGCAGGTTTATCTTGTCCTGGCCCGTACTATGGAAGACCGGAGGGTTTTTGACCGGGCTATCGAATTATATCTGGAAATCAGATCAGTATTTCAAAATTCCAGTATTATTACTTCCGAATTAGCCAATACTTACCTTCAGGCGGGCAGATATGAAGAGGCGATCAAAGAATTTTTACAGCTTATAAAAGATAATCCGGACCGGATAAGCCATGTACAAAACCGACTTATTCGTTTTCAGGATGATTATATCTATGATGTGGCTATTCTTGAGATAGAAGAATTCCTTGAGGACATGTCAACAGATGATACGATCAGACAGAATCTTCAGCAGCTTGAACTTTGGCTGCTTATGGAACGCAGACTTTATCAACGTGCCGTTGCAAAAGCAAAAAATTATGAGAATCGTACCGTCAATGTAAATTATCTGCTTTACAGCCTGGGGTCAAGATTGTTGGCCGATCAGAAACATGAGTTGGCTGAGGAGACATATTCTTACTATGTGGAAAATAATATTCAGCCGGCAAAATTCCGCAGTATGGAAGAGCTTGCCAATGTTTATATCGAATGGGCTGCATATCTTGAAAATTATAATCTGGCCTTTTCCCCGAGACGCGATTCTCTCTATCAGCGGGCATTCGATACACTGGCAAAACTTAAAAAAACAGCGCCCAATTATCAGCGCATGAATAATGTTCTAATTACGCAGGCCGAACTGGCATTGGACTTTCTGCACAATCCGGAACAAGCCAGAAAAAATTTGGATGAATTGAGGAAACATTCCGATTCACTATCCACTGCAGAAGAGCATTACATTGAAGGACGTCTCAAACTCTATGAAGGTGACTATTCACGGGCACGGATTTCATTTACCCGCAGTAATAAAGAAGATAAGTCGAATGCCCTCAATGAAAAAACACGATATTATCTGGCTTTAACCGATTTTTTTTCCGGTGACTATGAATTTGGTCAGGTTCAGCTCAAAGCGCTGGAACGTCAAAACACCTCATATTTCGCCAATGATGCTATCCAGCTCCGTCTTTGGATCCAGCAGGGATTACAGGCCGACAGCACCGGAGCAATACTTCAGCCGTTTGCGCGTGCCGTAGAACAGTTTTCACTGGGTAAGAGTAAAGAGGCCGTTCAAGCCTTAAAGGAAATCATTCAACCGGATTCATACAATCCCCTTGCCGATGAAGCCCTGTTACAGCTGAGTTCACATACAGACAGTGATCTGGCAGCTGTAACATTTCTTTCTATAGCTAAGTATCTGGAATCGGGCGGCAGAAGTTCGCCCTTGCATGAAAGACTTCTGTGGGAAAAAGCGCGAATAGCCGATCAGATGTTGACCCACGAGCAGATGAAGAATATAGAATGGACAAGAGGAACTACTGATATGTTTTCGGAAGAACGAAATGTAACCCGTGAGAGCTTTCCGGAAACCCGGGATGAATTATTAAACCTGTATGAAGATATCCTGATGAAATATCCGAACGGCTTTTACGCTCCTCATGCAAGAGAGCGAATCCAGGAACTGGAAGAGATGCAGACGTAGGGGGATCAGTTATCAATGAACAATGATTAACAATGATTAACAATGATCAGTTATCAGCTGACAGCTTCAAATAAAGGACCAATTATCTACTATGATGAAATTTCTTCTGACTTTATTAATGACAGTTGTTTTTTCGGTTTCGGGATTAGCCCAGCAACAGCTGTATATTCCCATGGATGCCTCACAGACCGAGCATCTTAAAGCTTACGGAATTATTTTTAACAACCTTCAGGAGGGCAACAGTGCTCAATGGCTGCTCAACTACAGGGGTGGTAGTTTTATTACCGGCTATTCGGATGAATTGTTAAAAAAAGCACGGCTCAAAAATGTTAAAGCTGAGGTCATTTCCTCTGCCGAAGCGGCTCAGATAATTCAGGAAGTGCAACAGGAAAATTCCAACACTTCCGTAACCAAGCTTGATAAAGCACCCAAAATAGCCGTTTATACGCCAAAACAGGCTCTCCCCTGGGATGATGCTGTCACCCTTGCTCTCACGTATGCAGAAGTGGAATTCGACAAGGTATGGGATCCGGAAGTTCTGGAAGGCAAACTTACCGAATACGACTGGCTTCACCTGCATCACGAAGATTTTACAGGCCAGTATGGGAAGTTCTGGTCTACTGCACGCAACCAGCCCTGGTATATCAAGCAGGTTCGTGAGATGGAGACGATGGCGGAAGAGTTAGGTTACAACAAAGTAAGTGCAGAAAAAAAGGCGGTTGCTGCAAAAATAAAAGAATATGTGGGACAGGGCGGCTTCCTGTTTGCCATGTGCTCGGGTACCGATACTTTTGATATTGCACTGGCTGCCGGAGACGTTGATATCGTTCCCGGGCAATTCGACGGGGATCCTGCGGATCCTGATGCACAGCAGCGGATTGATTTTTCAAATACTCTTGCCTTCGAAAATTTCTCACTTAGTATGGATCCGGCGGAATACGAACATGCTGATATCGATGTGCCGGTTCAACCGGAGGATATCGACCAGGAACTGGACTTCTTTACCTTGTTTGAATTTTCGGCAAAATGGGATCCGGTTCCCACAATGCTCACGCAAAACCATGTCAGCAGTATCCGCGGATTTTATGGACAAACAACAGCCTTCCAAAAAGACAAGATAAAGGAATCGGTTGTTGTTCTGGGAGAAAGTCCGGGACGCGATATGGTAAAGTATATTCACGGAAATTACGGCCAGGGCACGTTTACATTTTATGCGGGACACGATCCCGAGGATTATACCCACCGGGTCAATGATCCGCCAACCGATCTAAGCCTGCATCCCAACAGTCCCGGTTACCGCCTGATCTTAAATAATATTCTTTTCCCCGCCGCCCAAAAGAAGAAAAGAAAAACTTGATTTTTCAATGAACAATGAGCAATGAACAGTGAACAATGACACATATGTTTGCACATTACTCGTCACGTATTACGCATCACGCATTCATATTCTTTACAATTATGACTACTTTAATAAACACTTATTTTTTCAAACTGATCATTGTTCACTGTTAATTGTTCATTGTAGATGGAAGCAACTAAAAAGTTCGACGACCTTGTAGAAATTATTCGGATCCTGCGAAAGGAGTGTCCGTGGGACCGTAAACAGACCCATGACAGCATTAAAGATAATTTGATTGAAGAGGCCTATGAGGCTGTCGAGGCTATTGATGAAAAGGATTTCGACGAATTGAAAAAGGAGTTGGGTGATGTGTTGTTGCATGTTGTTTTTCACAGCAGGATGGCAACGGAAGAAGATCATTTTTCGATCGAGGATGTCGTTTACTCTATCCAGGAAAAATTGATCCGGCGGCACCCTCATGTTTTCGGGGATGCGATTGCGGATGATGAGCAACAGGTCGCCGAAAACTGGGAGACTATCAAAATAAAAGAGGGCAAAGAATCTATTCTGGATGGTATTCCGGGGAATCTCCCGGCACTGATTCGTGCACAGCGTATGCAGGAAAAAGCTGCTAATGTTGGTTTCGACTGGCCGCAAACAGATTCAGGTAAACAGAAAGTGTGGGAAAAGCTGGAGGAAGAGCTGTCTGAATTGAAAACAGAACTTGAAAATGGAGATGTCGATAAAAGCCGGGAAGAGTTCGGTGATCTGTTATTTTCGCTGGTCAATGTGGGACGATTTTTTGACCTAAATGCCGAAGACAGCCTTCGCCAGACCAACAAAAAATTCGTTAACCGTTTTCAGCATATTGAGCGGGAACTTATGAAGGAGGATAAAAAGATTTCTGAAGTAACCCTCGAAGAAATGGATCGGCATTGGAATGAAGCTAAATCACAACGGTAGAGATGTGCCCCTCCGGAATGGAACACGGATGACACTGATGGGGCGGAAAATGCGGATTGTGTTGAATTTAAAATTCAAAATTAAACATTTAAAATTAAGGTGTTTTCCCTTCTCCTTTCATTATTTTTTGATATAGTAAACGCTTTTCTGCCTTATATCGTTAAAGATTATTAATTCGGGATAATCACTTGGTGAGGATAAACTTAACCCTGATTTTTAGCTTGCTTGATATTATATTTGACCAAATATTTTAAAGTATATACCCAATCCAAAATAGGAATACAATGGCTGAGAGCTTAAAAAATGAGATTGATACAGATCAATACCCGCACATAAATAAAGGTCTGGAGGGTATTGTTGCATTTTCTTCAAATAAAAGTTTTATAGACGGACAACAAGGAGAGCTGATTTATGCAGGTTACAACATTGAAACATTAGCTGAAAATGCAAATTTTGAAGAAGTATGTTTCCTGCTTTGGAACAATCGCCTGCCCAATCAGGAAGAACTCGATGAACTGAATTCAAATCTGCAAAACGAGCGCGAGCTCCCGGAACCGGTTTTAAATTATTTGAAAAACACCTCCAAAAGTGCCGAGCCGATGTCGGTTCTTCGTACGGCCGTTTCTATGCTTGCGGATTTCCATGAAGTCGATGCCGACAACAGTGAAGAGTACAGGATCAATAAAGCTATTTCCATCACTGCAAAAATGCCTTCCATTATCGCAGCCTATGATCGCAGCCGCAACGGAAAGAATATTGTCGAACCTCTCTCAACACACAGTACGGCTTATAATTTTCTGTACATGCTTAATGACGAGGAACCCGGAGAGCAGGCTGAAAAAACAATGGATCTGTGTCTTATTCTCCATGCTGAACACGGCATGAATGCATCCACGTTCAGTAACAGGGTTATCTGCTCTACCGAATCCGATATGTATTCTTCGATTACCGGGGCTATCGGATGTCTCAAAGGCCCGCTTCACGGAGGGGCAAACCAGCAGGTTATGAATATGCTGCTGCATATTGATGAACAAAATTCCGATCCGGTTGAGTATATCAGGGAACGCCTGAAAGGCAAAAAGAAAGTGATGGGCTTCGGTCACCGGGTCTACAAAACAATGGATCCCAGGGCCAGGATACTTCGGAGTATGTCTAAAAAGCTCTCCGAAGAAACCGGCCATGAAGAACTCTACCGGTGGTCGGAAGCGATTTTAAAGACCATGAAGGACGAAAAAGGTATTGATCCCAATGTCGACTTTTTCTCGGCAACGGTTTATTATTCGATGGGAATTAAACCCGATCTGTTCACCTGTATTTTTGCTATGAGCCGGGTTTCCGGCTGGACGGGCCACTTTATCGAACAGGCTGAAAACAACCGCCTGATTCGTCCGCGTGCACTCTATACCGGCGAAAAGAACCTCGACTGGGTCCCCGTTGAAAAACGGTAGTTCTACTCCGGATCTTCAATTAATCCGTTCGTAAAGCCCCGCAAGTCTAAGGTTACATGTATTGGCAAACTTTTTGAGTTGCCAAGAAATTCCCCCTTAGCAAAGGGGGTGCGGCTTTAGCCGCGGGGGTTGTTTCTATGG
>CAZPWQ010000056.1:0-20760 GCA_964590495.1 uncultured Balneolaceae bacterium | reverse complement strand
CACTGTAATACAATCTGTATGTATCATTTACTTTTGTTATATGTGGCGCCCAAAAGCCATAGTCAGGATTTTCTATGGCCGGCAAAGATGGATCCATTCCGGACCTGATACTGTTTAACGTGTCTTTTACCCATGGTTGAACATTCTGAAATGCCGCCCCCAGATACTCCCAGTTTACGAGATCTTTGGAGCGGCGATAGGGATAATTGCCATGCCCCTGGTGTACATTACCATAAGAGGCGTTCGTTTGATACATGTAATAATATTCGCCGTCCTTTACCACGGTCGGGTCATGAACATTCTCAAGATCCCAGTTTGACTGTTGGTCCCAGGAAGATCTTCCTGTATAATCATCGGTATATGTCGGACCATCAAAGTCTTTGAAATACCCTTCATATTCCTCCTGTTCTTCCTGTTCCTCCTCTTCTCCGTCACTGGTGCCGGTGCTGTTCTCTCCGCAGCCGGATAACAGGCCAACAGCAAAAAAAATGATGAACATGAATTCCAAATATTTCATGCTGTTACTCTTCCTTGTTTATTGTGATTTATCTGCTTTTTCTATCGGCTATTTCTGTAGTTAGACATGAAAAATTGAGTGGTAATTATATCATTTTAAAATCAGTACACATTCTGATGCCAAAGGATTAATAAAAAGGCTGTCGGAATCTCGACAGCCTTTTATATGATAAACTAACATTGCGGATTGAAGTTAAGGATCAGCCTCCGCTGTAACCCGGATTTTGCTGTATGTTGGGATTAGAATCCAACTCACCCTGCGGTATCGGGAGCCATTCACGGCCCGGGCTATAGCCATCGAACTCCGAATCCCGTTCTTGCAGCATCTGCAGTTTTTCAGAGTCCTCAAGCCAGCCCCATCTGATTATATCGTTGAATCGTTTACCCTCACCGGCCAGCTCTACCAGCCGTTCATGAGCTATACGATCCCGCATTTCTTCCTGGCTCAGAACAGCAAACTCCAGTTCTCTGTCGGGCATATTTACACGGTCTCTGACCATCTGAATATATTGGGCTGCAGTAGCCTGGTCTCCCAGTTCGTTACGTGTCTCTGCATACATCAGTAATACATCTGCATACCGCATAACCCGGAAATTAAGGCCGCTGCCCTGGTCTGTTTCAACACCACCAGGAGTATCGGACTGATATTTTCGCCAGAAAATCTGGCTTGGATCGTTGGCATAAACCTCCTGAAAGTCATCCCCGTATACCGTCATATCCGGCGCATCGTAAAACATAGTTGCATGCTGTCTCGGATCGTCTTCACCACCCACTGTTTGTTCGCTTTCATATGCTTCACGCAGATAATCAGTAGGCACGGTATCTGCCCAGCCATATCCTACGGGAGCAAAAGTGATAGAGCGTGCCTGTCGCTCACCCCAGGTAGGTGAAGGGCTTCCTCCCCATCCTATCTCGGTACCACCAACCTCAGTAGAAAACTGAATCTCAAAAATAGATTCGGCATTATTTTCGTGTTCCAGATCACCATTCCAGCGGGGATCCGGTACCAGTTCATATAAACCCGAATCAATAATCTTCTTGAATTCAGCATCAGCAAGTTCCCACTGTTCGTTAAACAGATAAGCTTTACCAAGATATGCAGTAGCTGCGCCCCATGTGGCTCTTCCTATATCCTGGGAATATGATTCCGGCAGATCAGCCTGGGCTTCCTGAAGGTCAGTAATAATTTGATTCCAGACTTCCGCGGGTGGTGCCTGTGGCTGGAAATAATTTTCAGGATCTGAAATAGGCTCCAGAATGAGAGGAACATTCCGAAAGAATTTAACCAGCTTGAAGTAGTAGTGAGAACGCAGGAATTTAGCCTCGGCTAACAGCCTGGCTTTCAGGTTCTCATCCATCTCTATATCAGGTACATTGGTAATAACCTGGTTCGTCCTGAAAACACCCTGGTACATCTGATCCCACATGATCGGCAAACCACCAGAAGTACTGGTCTGATTAAAAGTACCCATATCCGCGATTGCGCCCCAGGGGCTGTCACCGCGGCCGTCATCGCCTCTTAAATCCTGGGCTACATGTATAAAGCGAGTATACATACCGTCATAGGTAAGAGGCTCATAGGCAGCGTTTGTGCCTTTTACTGCGTCATCCTCTGTTTTCCAGAAAGTATCGGTAGTCGCTGCGTTTGGGTTTGAAACCTCAAGAAGATCCTGATCGCATCCCGAACTCAGCGCTATACAAAATATCGTAATCAAAAGTAGTTTAGAATATCTCATAGCAAGTTCCTTTGTTTTTTTTTAAAAAATCTTTGTTTGAATTAGAGACTCAGTTCAATTCCGGCCTGGAATATCCTCGGATGAGGCCAGCCGCCGGCATCGAAACCGCGACTAAAGAGACCGTCATTGTCCACTTCATCTCCGTCATCCCCCAGCATCGGGTCGAGTCCGCTGTACCCCGTAACAGTAAAGAGATTTTGTCCCTGGGCATATACTCTGAGACTTGCTATCCCTACTCTGTTTAATAAATCTGCAGGTAACGAATAGCCAATTGTAAGGTTCTGGAGCCTCAGGAAGGAACCGTCTTCGACCCAGCGCTGAGACGCACGCCCGTTACCATTCGGGTCTTCAAAAATGGCTCTCGGAAACTCAATATCGTTATGCATGTTATTGGGTGTCCACCTATTCATCATGCGTGTGGTGCGGTTATTATAATCAGCCATATTTTCAAGAACGGCACGTTGTTGATTATAGATCTTATTTCCGTAATTACCCTGGAAGAAAAGGCTTACATCCCATTCCTTGTAACCCATACTTGTTGTAAAGCCATAGGTAAAATCAGGAATTGCACTTCCGAGATAAGCCCGGTCGTCTTCAGGGGTGATTATGCCATCACCATTCAGATCCTTGAAGCGTATATCACCCGGAGCCGTGAAGTTTGCGGCAGCTACATCGTTTCGACGCTGGAGATCATCCTGGTTTTGAAAGGCATGATCGTAAACTTCATCCCAGTTTTGGAAAATACCGTCGGCAACATAACCGTACAGTTGTCCTACTTCACCACCGACATCCGTCAGACTTCCCGGTGCGAAAATAGGCTCACCGTTTCCGAGTGACAATACCTCATTATTCACTGTACTGATATTACCTCCAATACTATAATCCAGATCTCCCGTACTATTGCGGTAATTGAGATCCAATTCCCAACCCTTATTTGCAATAGAAGCAGCATTTACAACAGGGTTGTTTGAGGCACCGAGGGAGCCAGGGATGGGAACTCCCAGCAAGATATCGGAAGACTCATTATCATAATAATCCAGAGTAATATCGAACCTGTTATCATAAAAGGTTGCATCGATTCCGGCGCCTCGCGTTATACTGGTTTCCCACTTAATGTTTTCGTTTGCCAGTTCAACCTGGATGGCGCCATCCGCCACCTGATCATTAAAGCTATAATCGGCAAACGTATTGATAAATGCAGCAGTAGCAAAGTTGCCGATATCCTGTCGACCGAGTTCACCATAACTTGCGCGGACTTTCAGCTCATCAACCCATTCTATATCGAAGAATGATTCATTACTTATTCTCCATCCTACAGAAGCAGATGGGAAAATACCGAATCTGTTATCTTCGCCGAACCGGGAAGAACCGTCTCGCCGTACGGTGGCCGTCATCAGATAACGATCATCATAGTTATACTGTACCCTGCCAAGTAACGACCGCAGGGTATTCATGGTCTCGAAACCTGTCGTGGTCTTACCAGAGTTACCGGCATCAATTGTTTTGAAAAACGGACGACTGTAACCTTCAGCATGTCCATGCACCTGGTCGAATGAACCGCGTTCTTCGGTATAACCGGCCAATAAATTCAAATTATGATCACCAATAGTTGTTTGATAGGTAAGCGTATTTTCGAACAATGTCTGGGTAAACTCACCGCGGGTCTCATCCAGGGTTCCAACAGTTTCCGTAAAAAAGAATCCCATGTCATAGGTCGGAATAAAAAAGCGGTCCAGACTTACCCGACTATCGTAACTTAAGTTGGTACGGAATACAAGATTATCTAATATCTCATATTCGCCCCATAAGTTAGCTAACACACGATTTACCTCCTGTGGGTGTTCCAGCATTTCATTCGTACCTACCACATTGAGGGTAATTGCTCTTTCTACATTGGCATCGGCACCGCCGTATCCACCCAGTCGACTATCATCAAATACCGGAATGATCGGTGGAGATTTAAGCATGTTATTTATCAGGGAAACTTCGTGCCGTGATTCCTGCAGCCATTGTTCTGATCGTGAAATAAAGAGGTTCTCTCCAACAGTCAATTTTCCAAACTGGTGGTTTGATTTAATCCGCACATTGTATCTGTCATAGGCCGGTGCATTTCCTTTCATAGTACCTTCCTGGCTTTGAAGTCCTCCGGAGATACTGTAGGTACTTGTTTCATTGCCGCCCGAAATGTTAAGATTATGTTCTGTCATAAAACCACGTTTAAGAGAAGCTTCCTGCCAATCGGTGTCTATATTATCGACAAACAAAGACGAACTGGGATCATTCGCAGGAGCTAATCCGGAGCCTAACTGCCGGTTTGCAACCGATTCGTTCTGCAACTCCTGAAAATCTTCCCGTCCCATAACATCCCAGCGCTGGTAGAGATTAGCGGTACCGACAGAACCATTATAGTCAATTTGAACATTGCCCGAGCGACCGTCTTTCGTAGTAATAATAACCACTCCATTGGCAGCCCTTGAACCGTAAACAGCAGCGGCAGCGCCATCTTTCAACACCTGCATAGATTCAATATCCTCGGCATTAAAATCTTTGATATTCTCTACCGGAACACCGTCAACAATGTAAAGCGGGTCATTATCGCTAAAAGTACCGACTCCGCGAATTCGAACTTCGGGCGTTTCTCCCGGCGCACCGCTGGACTGGACAGATACTCCTGCCGCCTGTCCCTGCAGTGCCCCTGCAATTGATGTTGAAGATGATTTTTTCAATTCATCAACATTGGCGATAGAAACCGAACCCGTAAGATCTACCTTACGCTGCGATCCGTACCCGACTACAACCAACTCTTCTCCGGCCAGGGCCTGCGAAATCATTTGAACATCAATTTCTGTCCTTCCGCTGATAGGTACTTCCTGCGTTTGATAACCGACAAAAGAAAAGATCAACGTATCCGACAGCGATGGAACATTTAATTGATATTCACCGTCAGTATTTGTAGAAGTACCTGTTGCTGTACCTTTTACCAGAATATTTACTCCCGGCAGAGTTTCTAATGTTTCACTGTCAGTTACAGTACCTGAAACCTCTTGTCCCGATGCTGTATAAGACATAAACAGAAGAAGTGGTAATATGAAAATATATACTCTTAAATCAATATGTAGAAATTTATCCATAGAAGCCCCTTACTTGCTTTAGATTATATCCAACCCCTCGCCACGCGAGAATTTAAAACATCAATTCCCTAAAACACGCAGAGTTGAGTCGTTGTTTATTTAACTAGTGTTTGTCTCACACTTATTATGTTGCATAAAATTAAATAAATATGCAAATGAAATAAAAATAAACGTGAAAAAAGTGAGAAAATATTTGTTGCATTTTATTTTAAATAAGGAACTATAGGCTCTATAATAGCTGCTTATCGGCAGCAGAGATGTAAAAAGGCGGTTTTAAATTTTATATACTTGTAGAATAATGCTTCCGTCATTTATTGTTTTTCTCATTACACAAATGGGAAAAATTTATAAACAGGGAATTAATTCATATTAAAGCAATAGGTTTTGTGCCAGAATCTATTCCCTTGTAGCTTATTTATTTTCTCATACCCCTCCCTTTTCAGGGTCTGCTACCACGATCTGTTCTGAACCGCAAAATCACTAACTTTTGGTGCCATCTCTAACCTACTGCTGTAATTGAATTTTGTAAAGGTTGACAGTAATGGGTTCAATTATGACAGGAGAATTCATATCCGCCACAGTTTGTTCTTCGAGTGTAATCAGGGGTTCTTCTCCCGCCACATTTCTGGCTTCCAGATCGGGACCGGTAATTGTCCATTGCTGTGCCTGTCCGGACAGACTGCCGCCAACTATTGACAAATCAAGCTCTTGTTCAGCTCCCGTAGCATTCACCACGGAGATAGTAAGTGTGCTTTCGTCCCTGCTGATGGCTGCCATAACATCGAGCGGATATGTTGGACTGCCGGATGTCTCTTTGGGTTTGTCCACCAAGAGGGTACCTTTTACTTCTTTCTGTGGTGAATTGCCATTTATCTGTACCGGCACTTCACCGAACCGGGATGAGTATAGTTTGAAGACCAAACCTATCGCTTCCAATGCGGCATCTTTACCATCATAGTCAATAATGCAGGGCGCGCAGGTATAAGCAGACATTTTAAACAGCTCGGTATACCGGAATATTTCATTCAATACCGTAGCTGTACCCAGCGCGCCGTGAAGACCGCCTCCGCCTGAAATCCATTCGTCCCAGACTATTTTTTTGTCACTGTATTTCAACCAGGGCATCTTTTCCTCATAAGTTCGCCAAGCTTCCACGGCTCCCTTGATTCGATTTGCCGGACGGCGTACGACGTCGATGAGGGGATCGTCTGTTTCGACAAACTCCTGCTTTTCCACATTGAAATAACTGCGGGGAAGAGAATAAATATGTTCGGCTATATAATCAAAATTCTCCGCTGAACGCTCAAGTAGTCCGCCGGTCCAGTCATACTTCGACCCAAATTCAATCGGCCTGTTAGGCACCTCGTCGAAATGACGGAGAATTGTATTCATTTCATAAGGGGTAGCACCGGATGCAACGAGGATGATATCGGGATCAACTTCCCGCATGCGTTCGGCAAATTGATTATGTTTGATGGTATAATGCTCCAAAGACATATGGCCCAGCTGCCATTCGCCATACATTTCGTTTCCGATGCCCCACCATTCCACATCAAATGGTTCGGGATGTCCATGTTTGGCCCTCAATTTGCCCATTGGCGTATCTTTGGATCCGTTCACATATTCGACCCACTGTTTCGCCGACCATGCATCACCCAGTCCGGCATTGACTCCGATGTTAGGTTCGGCGCCGATCAGTTCACACAATTTCAGGAATTCAAAAGTACCTACATCATTCTGCTCTACGGCATCCCATGCGTAGTCGTAGTGCGGGGGACGCTTATCGCGGTCGCCGATACCTTCGCGCCATTCATAACCGGCCGACCAGTTGCCGCCCAGCCGCAACATTGTGACACCCATCTCACGATGCAGCTCCAGGATATCCGGCCGGAAACCTTCAATATTATCAGCGGGCATTAGCGATACGGCACCCACGAGGAAAGATCCGCTGCCGGTACCGGTGATTTCAATTTGTCCTTCTTCAGTTTCGCCGCCGGAAGTAAGGGTAAAGGGAAATTTCCGGTAATCGGAAGTCAGGCTATCAATGGTTATTGTCTCACGGTCATTGGAGCCGTCACCCCATACCAGGCTGACCTGTACCTCCGGACCGGGATCACCCACAGCCGAAGTCGTGGCTGCCAGTACAACCCGGCCTTCATATTGTTTTCCCGCTTCCAGTGGCAGACCATCCTGCTGAATGCCGCGCCGGTTATTCGCTTCAACATTTATACGGGGCGAGTGTTTTCCGACATAAGAATCATTTTTATCCATGGTAATGGCACTTTCAGATCCCAGCGGTCGCCAGCGACCCAAAATCCAGTCGCGGCTGTTGGGCGGATCCAGTTCTTCGCTGTTATTGACCGGATAGAAAAATTTGCGGTCGCCCAGCATTTCGGCCCACAATCCTCCTTCGAACCAGTTGGAGAGATTTTCAATAAAATGTCCGTACAGAAGCCTGTCGATTCTGGGACCGGTTTGAGTAAGGTCGATCTCAGCTTTCACAGTGGTTGAGGGAACAGCATCGGTTCGCGGAGGTGGAGGCGGTCCTTCCTGTGCAAAGACCGTTTGTCGGTTGACTACAAAAACAGTAATCACCAGTATTAACAGAGTAGCTGTATGCTTGAATGGATTATTCATAATTTATCCTTTTTTGTTAGGGTGAATAACTTTATCTGCAAAGTAGTTGACCGATTAACTGCCGTATCAAACCCGTCCTCTTTTCTGTAAAACTTCGGTGGACAGGCCGGATCGCAGAACCAGCGACCCGACGGGAATCTTAGCCGGGTGCAATTTTGTATTTCCATTTCCCGGGCTGTATATCCACAGATTGTTTTGTACCATTGTACCACTGAATTTGAATTGAGACCGGGTCCTTCCCCTCTTTCATTCCTAAAACCTGGACAGTACTGTTTTGCGACCAATATCCGGATCCCGCCTGAACTTCCCGTGCGGGACCTATAGTCCCATCATCGTATTCCAGCCATAGACTGGAGCCGATACCGGAAGCATTTCCCGGCGCCCCAATCAACTGTATGGAAATACCTCTTTTTCTTGTTTGATTCACATACAGTTTCGTAGTTGTATCATTCTGACTTACCGCCAGGTCTGCTTTTCCATCTCCATTAAAATCACTTACGGCTGCTCCTCTCTGTTCGCCGTATATTTTTATTCCGCTGATATGGCCGGGAATAGCACTGAGTTCTCCTGTTCCGTCACCTTCAAGCAACAATCCGCGGCCGGCATCCAGGCGGGGAACCGATGGCGGAGTGCCAAAGAAATTTTGGCTCAAAAAGAGATCCTCATTCCCGTCATTATTAAAATCAATGATATTGGCACTGAAAGCGGCCGAAAATTGGGCTTCAACAGGTAAAGCGCGGGCCTCAAAATGATCTCCCTGATTTATAAACAGTGTATGAGCGAGAGTATTGATTTCCCTGGATGGTATTCTGTTCAGGCCGGTTTGCAATAGGTCGTCCAGGGATGCATTTGCATACTCCTTATGACTGGCTACCCCCTTCAATAGTACAGATGAAAGCGGCTCAAAGGCATCCTTTTGCCGGCGGGGGACATAGTCTCCGCTGACTGGATCGTAATAGGTTTCCAGAATATCTGTACGTCCGTCCCGGTTAAAATCCTGGTAATACATCTTCAGCGGAAAAGCAGAATCTAGCTGGTAGGATGAATTCAAACCCCAATTGGTGGCTATGAAGTCAAGGCGTCCATCGTTGTTAAAGTCACCGGCAGTAACTCCATTCCACCAACCTTTATACCTGTCAAGACCGTATTGTGAAGTGACATCCTCAAACGTGCCCTTGTTGTTTTCCAGCAGTACCAGCGAATCCCATTCGCGACTGACAAGCAGGTCGGGATCTCCATCGTTGTCGAAATCCGTAAAAAGAACCCCGGTAACTAATCCCAAATCTTTCAGTAATTCCGTGTTAACTTCATCTGCCAACCAACGACCGTCCTTATTTACCAGCAGTTGCGAAGCAGCATCTGCTGGATACCGGGCGGGAATAAATCTCCCTCCGACAAACAGATCCAAATTGCCGTCACCGTTATAATCCGCCGCTGCCAGAGCACCTGTTGTAGAATAGGTACCCGGGATACTGTCTCCTTCTGCAACTATAGCATCAGCAAACGAATAATGAAGTACCGCAGGTGTTTTCAGATTCCTCGTTTCATAGTTGGCATTACCGACTATAATTTTTGTGCCATTTTCGTCCGGCCAGCCCAGAATTGTAGTTTGATCGGACGGGGATTGTGATGTAAGCCGGCCCAGGTCAAGAGCAGAGAACTCTCCATTTCCAATATTTTCATAACCGGCAAGGCTGCCGCCCCGCCCGGTACCGATAAAAAGATCATCGTCGCCGTCCCGGTCGTAGTCGAACCAGGACACCCCGGGCCCAAGCCTGCTCAATTTCACCGGCAGTAATGGCTGGATCTGAAAATCATCATGCGGCTCCTCGTAATGGCGGTGATTGATCTGTTCCGAAACATCCTCAAATATTGTTTCCACGAAATCATCTTCAGTTGACTGTTCAACAGGTCTTTCCCCGATTGTCTCTGGTTCTTCGATCTCATAGATGCGGTTGGCTCTGACACTGTCAATAATGCTTTGCCTGTCACCCGGCCAGCCCACGATAATTCTATGGTTATCATTTTCTGATGCGGCAAAAGTAAAGTGGTGAGCCGAACCGGAAAGATAATCGCCGCCTGATACCACCTCTTTACTTTGCTTTACTGGTCCGCCCTCAAGTGTAATTTCAGCACCGGTAATCCGGGAATTCCGGGTTTTCTCTTTTAATCGCACGCCGATACGCGGAGCGTTGGAACGATTTTCATAAATAGCGGCATCAAACTTAAACCGGCTGGTAACCAGGTCCAGATCCCCGTCATTGTCCAGATCGGCTGTTGCCATTCCATACGATACATCCTGCTGAGAAAAGCCCCAATCCTCACTTTTTTCGGTGAAAGTAAGATCCCGGTTATTCCTGAAAATTTTATTTCGCAGATTCAAATCAGGAGTTTTCTCCAGATCGATAGAACTCTTGTCCCTGTTGGAGTCATAAAAATAATCCAGGTCTATTGAATCGTATGCGAAGCCTGTATTGATAATAATATCTTCATAACCGTCCAGATCCACATCCAGGAACCGCGTAGCCCAGGACCATTCCGAGGCTTCCAATCCACTGTAGTAGGCGATCTCCGCATACGTATGATCTCCTCGGTTCAGATACAGAGAATTACGCATATACTGTGGCCGGTAATCCGAATTATGTATTTTCCCGTGCCTCAATTCTTCCGACTTCTGTTGACGGGCCCGGCGGCTGTGTTTTTGACTCAGCATTTCAGTCACAAAAATATCGGGATATCCGTCCCTGTTGATATCCGAAATATCAACTCCCATAGAAGAATAACTGAAGTTGCGAATCGCCGTCTCATCTATCTCCCGGAAACTGCCGTCTCCACGGTTGATCCATATCCTGTCGGGGCCAAAATAGTCATTACATACGTACAAGTCTGGCAGATCATCGCCGTCAATATCCTGAAAACGCGCCGTCAGACTCCATTCCGCTTTATGCAAAAAAGGTTCTCCGTTACTCTTAACAAAGCGGCCCTCCTCGTTTGTAACATCTCTGAACTGTCCGTTTCCCTCATTCAGAAACAGCTTGTTTTTTGTTCCGAGCTCTTCCAGCTTGTCAGACAGATTTTCCCTGTACAGAATATTGTAGTACTGATCGAACGGCTCTTTGAATTTGTATTGTGACTTATTGCCGGTGGGACGTTCAACGATGTTACTCATTTTCAATTCTTCACCTGTAAAAATGTCGTTGACTCTTTTCCTCTTGTTATTGGCTATGAAAAGATCCAGGTCGCCATCGTTGTCAATGTCGGCCATAGTCAATGTTGAACCGCCATCTCCTTCTCCGAGCCCGCTCTCTTTTATCATGGCAAATTTTCCGGAGCCATCATTAAGATAAACACCAATTGCACCTTCCATCGTATTAACCAGCAAATCCTGGTCTCCGTCCCCGTCTATATCAGCAAATAGAACCCCCGTACTGTAAAATCCATCGTGTGCCACACCGGCCCCGAAAGCCTTCGGGGTAATATCTTCAAACTGAAAATTACCTGTGTTTCGGTATAGTTTATTCGGGCCGTTCATCTGACCGAAATAGAGATCCACCAGGCCATCCCCATCCACATCTGCGGCCGCCACACCGGATCCGTGTAATAACATCTGATTTTCACTTATCTCCTCCGGGGTCAAAAAAACTTCAAATGCAATGTTCGTTTGAGATGACTCCAGTTTTTCAAATCCTGTACTTCCGAAATAGCTCAATTCGACATCTGCCCAGCGGTAGCCATCCTCCTGGTGCCATTCCGGTTCTCCGGAATGGCACCCTACCAGGAGAAAAAGCAGCAATATGAAAAGACGTTTATCCAAAAAAAATTATACGTTAACAGATAAAATATATTTTGGTAAGCAATACTAATTCAGAATTTCCTGATTCACAAGGTGTAACTTTAACACTTCTTATTTTTAAGCATAACAGGGAACTTATGCAAGTATTATAAAAAATCACTAGGGCTGGGCGAAACGGCAATTCATTCCCTTGCAAAAAGGGCAGGATCAAGAAAAACCACCACAATCGTCATCCCGACCGGAAGTCACACCTACACACCCCGACCGCCAAAAGTCACGGCGGTCATCCCTCTCGAGAGGGGACTTTCAGAACCAACCAAACTGTCAAACGAATTATATAACTTCCACAAGGAATGACACAGACGATTTCAGTTACGCCGGCACGGAAATGGCTATTTTATTGAGCTGGTAAAATCCCCTTCCGCCGGGGGCAGACGCAGTAGCAAAGGGGGATTGTCGACCCTAATTCGCTGTAATAGAAGTCCCTTCCTGTTTCTCTTCTCCTATTTTATAATGCCGTATCGGTTTGGCACCCAGTAAATGTTCAACAAAATAATTCCATCTCTTGACAGTAAAGTAGTCGGTCCCCGACATGCCGTGAGTTTCATTAGGCATGATAAGCATGTCGAAATCCTTACCGGCTTTTATCAGAGCGTCGACCAGTCGCATTGTTCCAGCGGGATTTACGTTATCGTCCAAATCGCCGTGAGCTATTAAAAGATGACCTTCAAGGTTCTCTGCCATATTTACATTAGACTGTTCTTCATAATGCGGTCCTTCCGGGTAATCCATATAATGTTCAGGCCACCAGGCTTTGGCGATGCGATGATCATGATTTCCCGCAGAAGAAACGGCCACTTTATAAAAATCGGGATGTTTCATTATAGCACGTCCGGCATCATATCCGCCGGCAGAATGGCCGTATATGCCTACTCTGTTCGTATCCATATATGAGTACTTTTCGGCCAGCTCAGTAATCGCCTTTATATGATCGGGCGACCCGATATCTCCCAGGTTTTTCCATGAATAATCCTGGAAAGCTTTGGAGCGGCCTGCCGTACCGAGTCCGTCTACTGTGATTACAATAAATCCGAGTTCTGCCAGCGGCTGATCACTGCCCCTGTATACACGGTTAAAAGATTTGGGGGTTCGCACTGCCTGCGGACCGGAATAAGTTCCGTCGATGACGGGATATTTTTTCTCCGGATCAAAGTTCGTCGGGCGATATATAACCCCGTAAATATCTGTTTCGCCATCCCTGGCTTTCACCTTGAACGGTTCGGGATGTTGCCACCCGGTAGCCAACAGGTCCTCGATATCAGCATTTTCCAGTTCCATAACAACCGAGCCGTCGGAGCTTTTCCGCAATACAGAAACAGATTTCATATCTACCCTGGAGTAGTTATCAACAAAATATTCGTAATCGCGGGAAAAAGAGATATTATGGTCGGCATTTTCGGGTGTCAGAAGTTTAAGACCGGAACCATCAAAATTGACTGCGTAGAGATGCTCAAGGTAAGGATCGCAATCTGCTTCACGTCCGCCGGCAGTAAAGAAAATTTTACGTTCCTCTTCGTCGACATGTTCAATATCATATACCACGAATTCGCCTTTCGTAACCTGGTGTTTTACATCTCCACTGTTGAGATCGTAAAGATAGATATGATTCCACCCGTCTCTTTCCGAAAGCCATAAAAATTCGTCGGTTTCCGGTAGGTATATCGATTCCGACTTTCCGCGGTCAACATAGGTATCACTGATTTCGGTAAAAACAGTATCCACATTTCCTGTCTGTGCATCTGCCCTTAGTAAAGTTGCTGACCCGAAACCCCGTTCCCAGATAATCAAATGAAGCCTATCGCTGCCCTCATCGTACCAGTTCCAGTTACCGGCGATAAGATCATCATATGGTCCGGCTTTTATCCGTGTATTACTCTTGTTCTCAATATCAAATACATACGGCTCCTGTTTAGCGACACTGTCTTCACCGGGAAGTGCCCGGTAGTAGGAAATAGAGCGGGCACGGAAATCATCATCGGGCACATGCTGCAACAGGTACATCAGCCTGGCCTTACGGATGTCAAGCTTATGAGCGAACAGTTTTTTGGAGTCCTCCGACCAGGAAACGTTCAACCGTAACGATTCCCGTTCTTTTTCGGCCGGTCCCTCCTGCTTTTTCCAGGCCCATGGCAAAGACGCTCCATAAATCTCTTTTTCATTACCGTCGTCTGTTAACTGATGCTCTTCCCCGGTGTCATTATTTTTGAGCAAGAGGTTGTAATCCTCACGGGTGACCGTCCATTTACCGTCGGGAGATTCCGAAAGCTGACTTTGAGCCCGCCAGTCGGCATCATCCTCTTTCTCTACCTCACTTATTTCCAGGGTGCCAAGATCTACTTTCCATTCCTTGTCATCTTCCTCGAAAGTGAAAATGTTTTCAGCATGATCCCATTCGACATAATTGAAAGGCAGGTCATACGATTTCACCGTAGTATCCAGGGCTGCGGAAATGTTTTCGGCTAATTTCCGGTGATCAAACAAGGGTTCTTTTGTCTGACTTTCGGCATTTACCAGGAAAAACTCTTTGCCCTTTCTCGTATTAACCCTGTACCAGAAAAGAGGTTCTTCCTCCGCCCATTGAGGATTTACATTCGCCCTGTAAACCAACGTATCCTCATTTGAATACAGGAATTGTTCAGCCCGTCTGTAGTCATCATCTGTTACTGTTTGTGCCTGGATGGCTGTGATTCCTGAGAAAAAAAACAGGATTATGAAAACTGCAGATGTTCTGGCGGTAAGGGACAGGGGCATAATGAAATAAATTAGTTTATTGTTTCAGGCAAAAATTTTCAGAGAGATCAGAGTGGAGACGCGATTAATGGCGTCTTTGCAAATACAAGCTTAATCAAATATAAGCATAATCAATTTTAATAGCCTATTTTGATACTATCTTTGCAATTAATCGACTGAAATTTACATACATCTGCAATACTATCCATAGCGGTCGGGATGAATTTTAGGATGAGACAATCCGGCTTCCCCTTTTGCTATTAATTGTGCAATAATTTCGCCGCTGGACAAGCCAAGGCTCATGCCCATCATAGCATGACCCGTAGAGGCATAGAGATTTTCGTAATTAATGAAACGTCCGACATAGGGAAGCCCATCGGGAGAACAGGGGCGAAGTCCCACCCATATGTCATGTTCCTTTAAATCATCCTGCGTATAAGATGGAAAATACCTGGTTATCGATTTTTTCAAAGCAGAGAGCTTTTTGGGATTTACGGATCTGTCTGTTCCAGCGATTTCCATCGTCCCGCCAAAGCGAAGCCGGCCCATCATCGGTGTCATTGATACTTTGGCTTCTGACAAGAGAGCACATGTATCGGGCAAACTGTGGGGATCCCGGAGAGTAATGCTATAACCCTTTCCCGCCTGCATCGGCATAGGTAAATCGAGCGCAGACGTTAGGGAGGGTGTCCATGCCCCCGTACAGATAACCACCTCGGTACCTTCTATTTTTTCATCATCAGTTAAAATAACACCAGTTATTTTTCCCGACTTGTGCTCAATATCGGCAACTTCTGATTCGAACCTGAAATCCACTCCCTGTTTCTGGAGCCTGTCCTTCAGCTGATTCATCAGCGCGCCGGGATAAAAGTGGGCATCTTTGGGAAAGTAGGTTGCGCCGATAATATCCATTTCGATATTCGGCTCTATATTTCGTACCTCGTCTGCGGAAAGTACTTCAGCGGGAATACCCAGTTTATTTGCCTTTTCGGCTACTTCTGCTTCTTCTTCGAGTCCCTTTTCGGTTTTACACAGGTTGAACAAGCCGTTTTTCTTGAACCCGAATTCAAACGATTCTTCCTGCTCCATATTTACCAGGAGTTGCCGGTTTCTCAACAATAAATCTTTTAAAACCGGCCCCGATTCTTCCACATGTTTTTTTGTAGATGCCTGCCTGAACTTCCAGCCCCATTTGAGCAATTCGAGATCCAACCGCGGTCTTATGTAAAAGGGACTTTCAGACTTTAACATCCATCTGAGTCCTTTACTGATAATTCCCGGAGAAGCAAGAGGGACAATATGGCTTGGGACCACCATTCCGGCATTGCCGTAGGAACAATTGTCTGTACCGTCATCTTTATCAAGAACGGTGACATCCAACCCGGCTTTATTCAAATAATAAGCCGCTCCCAAACCGGCAATCCCGGCACCTACAACTATGACGTGTTTGCTTTGGGTCATCTGGTGTAATTATCATGTACTTGTTTTTTTTACCCCTGTTCACTGACACACTGATCACTGTTCACTGTCTATATCACCTGGAAACCGTAGGCATAGGGATCATCATCGTCAATCGTCAGATTATTATATCCGGTAATCCGGGCCCACCCTTCAATGCTCGGTATAATCGCCGGTTTATCTCCAACCTTCGTTTCCTCTTCAATTCGTCCTGTAAATTTGCTTCCAATGATGCTTTCATGGATAAAAGAATCACCTTTTTTAAGCTTTCCTTTGGCAGCCCATTGGGCCATCCGGGCAGATGTTCCGGTACCGCATGGCGAACGATCAATAGCTTTATCGCCGTAAAATACCGCATTACGGGCAGTGGAGTTTGAATCAAGTGTTTCGCCGGTCCACATTACATGGCTCAACCCACTTATCCGGCTGTCTTCGGGATGAACGAATGAGCGGTTTTCATTAATACGTTTACGGATCTCCTGGCTCCAGCTGATGAGCTGATCCGCTTTGTAGTTCTGCATCCCGGAGAATTTTTCCTGCGGGTCGATGATGGCGTAAAAATTACCACCGTATGCGACGTCGAATGACAGGGTACCTAAACCGGGACATTCAACCTCCAGGTTTTCGGCCGCGAGAAAACTGGCTATATTTCTAATTTTAACTGAAGTGACTTTATCACCCTCCTTTTTATAGTGGGCGACGACTAGTCCCGCAGGTACTTCCAGTCGTACTTCGCCCGGGGTTTTGGGGGTAACAAGCCCTTCCTCTATCATAATTGTCACGGTTCCTATAGTACCATGTCCGCACATCGGCAGGCAGCCGCTCGTTTCGATGAACAAGATCCCGATATCATTTTTTGGGTCGGATGGCGGATACAGGATACTGCCTGACATCATATCGTGTCCGCGGGGCTCGAACATCAGTCCTTTGCGAATCCAGTCATACTCTTCGAGAAAGTGCTGGCGTTTTTCAGCCATGGTTTGACCTTTCAGAACCGGCCCTCCGCCCGCCACCAATCGAACGGGGTTACCGCAGGTATGTGCATCAATACAAAAAAAACGTTTTACGCTCATTCAATGGAATTATATATTTATCATTTTCTTAGCCCCTAAAGCTCAAAAACACGGAATTTATCCCCTCAACTTAAATCATTTCGGCGATGCTGTGTCAGTTGTTTGCCAAAAGCCAACCACCCCTTAATCCCCTCCTTGATAAGGAGGGGAAATATTAGTTGGAATTGATGCAAACTGCTCTTTCATCATTCGGATGCTATTTTTTAATCATGTCAAAAAAACATTGCAATGGCAACTAATTACTCCCCTCCTTATGAAGGAAGGGAAATATTAATCGGTAATGATGTAAACTGCTCTTTAATCATTCGAACGCTGTTTCAATTTCATGTCAATAAAATATTGCAATGGCAGCTAATCACTCCCCTCCTTATGAAGGAGGGGCCGGGGGTGGTTGGCTTTTAAGATACACGAGCAGCTTGTCTTAATCCCTGCCTCATATTCGCCTTATTTGGCCAGCTGCCCGTTCACCAGTCTATAGATGTTCAGCGGGTTATTGTCTTTCAGCTCGTCCGGCAGCAGTTCCTGCGGGCTGTCCTGGAAGGCGATCGGACGCACAAACCGCTCTATCGCCGCCGTACCCACCGAAGTAAATTTGGCATTCGTGGTAGCCGGAAACGGTCCGCCGTGATGCATCGCATCGCTGACCCGGACACCCGTCGGCACTCCGTTGAAGATCACACGCCCGGCTTTCTCGCGAGCGGTATCAACCAGCTCCTTATTATTACCTAATTCTTCGTCGTTCCCTATTAAGGTGATCGTAAGCTGACCTTCGAGTTTAGATACCACATCCCGTATCTGTTGCTCATCTTTGCATGAAACCACCAATGTATAGGGACCGAAAACTTCTTCATGTAATACATCATTGGAGAGAAAGTTGTCGGCGCTGGTAGTGGCTACGGCTGCCGAACCCCGTGTCTCATCTTCCTCAGCCGGCTCAGCCAACATTTCGATGCCTGCCTGGGCAAACATTTTTGCCCGTTGCTTAACATATCCCTCGGCAATCTTGGGATTCAGCATACAGCCCGGAGGATTTTCTTTTAATTTTTCAGAAAGCGTTTTTTTAAAGCGATCAAGGCCCTTTCCCTCTTTGGCAATAAACAAACCAGGATTCGTGCAAAACTGTCCGACGCCCAGCGAGACCGAGCCGGCGTATTCGCCGGCAATTTCCTCTGCCGAATCTGACAGCTTCTCTTCCAGCAGAAGCACCGGATTAATGCTGCCCATCTCGGCATAGACGGGAATCGGCTCCTCGCGATTCTGAGCTATATCATAAATTGCCTTTCCTCCCCCAAAGGAGCCGGTAAAGCTCACTGCTTTTATCGCAGGATGTTTAACGAGGGCACCTCCGACTTCATGGCCACCGTTCAGGCTGCTGAATACCCCGTCGGGCATGCCTGTTTCTTTGGCCGCTTTAACAATAGCGCCTGCCACCAGCTCGTTGGTGCCGGGGTGAGACTCATGAGATTTGACAATTACCGGGCATCCGGCCGCCAGAGCCGAGGCTGTGTCGCCACCGGCCGTCGAGAACGCCAGCGGAAAATTGCTCGCCCCGAAGACCGCTACCGGTCCGATCGGAAACAGCATGCGCCGCACATCCGGCTCGCCGCGGTCGATGCGGGCATCGACCCAGTTTCCCTTACGCAATAATTCGGCAAACATCTGCAGTTGTCCGGTGGTCCGTCCACGTTCGCCTTCAATTCTTCCGGCGGGCAGACCCGACTCGGCCGAGGCGCGTTGTACGAGTTCATCGCCCAGGGCCATAATTTCTTCGGCGATTTGATCCAGAAAAGCCGCCTTCTTTTTACCGCTGAAATTGCGGTACTCCAAAAAAGCCTGTTGTGCTTTCTGCAGAGCCTCTTCAATATCTTTTTCGGAGGCTACACTGAATTGCTCGGGCAGAGCACGGTTGGCCTCCGGATCATAGGCCTGAAGCGTACCGGATCCGTTTTTTGAGGTAGAAAAACCAATGTAATTTATTCCTTCAATCATAAATTAAGAAAATTTGTAATTATACTATTCAAATGAGTCTCAAAACTATTCCTTTTATGCAACTACATAAAAAGGAGATAACAATAAAAACTAGTTTGATGTTTCAAATACTTCCGGCAGTTCAGGTCTTTTTGCCAGAGACTCTGAAATAATATTTTGTACATATTCTCTTTCCTCCCCAATAAGCGGGAGACGCGGTTCTCTTACATATTCTGTTCCAATTCCGTTGGCAGCTTCAGCCAGCTTGATATTTTGAACCAGCTTTGTATTTATATCCAACTCAAGCAACGGCATGAACCAGCGGTAAATTTCACGGGCCTCTTCCATCCGGCCGGCCTTCGCCAATTGGTAAATCGCCACTGTCTCACGCGGAAAAGCGCAAACCAAACCTGCCACCCATCCCGAAGCTCCCAATAACAGGGCTTCCAGAGCCAGGGTATCAACACCACATAAAATTTTAATGCGGTCACCAAACCCGTTGATTATCCGGGTCACGTTGGTCAAATCGCGTGTCGATTCTTTTACGGCCTGGATATTTTCATATTCGACCAGCTCCTCAAACATTTCAATAGTAACTTCAATGCCATAATCCACTGGATTATTATAAATCATAATAGGCAGATCAGTGGATTCTGCAACTGCCTTAAAATACGTAACTGTCTCGCGGTCATCCGCCTTATACTGCATGGGAGGAAGCATCATTAAGCCTGAAGCACCATTCTTCTGGGCATCTTCAGCTGTTTGTATGGCATCCTGCGTTGTTTTCTCAGCAATATTTATAATTACCGGTATCTTATCTCCAACTGTATCAAGGGTCGTTTCCAGCAGTTGAAGTTTTTCACCATTTTTCAAAGTACTTGCTTCTCCCAATGATCCACCAAGAACAATCCCGTGAATTCCACCATCCAGCTGAGCATACAGGTTTTTTTTGAATGTGCCCAAATCCAAAGAACCATCCTTATTGAATTTTGTAGTAATAGCGGGATAAATCCCTTCCCAGTTAACTTGCATAGTCGTTATCTTTATTAAGATTAATCAGTGATTTAAAAAAAATTAATTTTCATAAGAAAATCTTATGAAATATTTACGGATAATGATTAAATATTACTTGGCCAGTTCATAATCAAGTATAAGAAACATATCTGCTTTACCTGCTGTCATCACATCCAGGCATTTGAAATGCACCTATGCACGTTGAATAACCGGAAGCACCTTTTTTATAGTAATCGCCTACATACCAGATAGTACAATCATCATCGGGGTCAACTGCTGTTTGCGTGTAAACCTCCCAACGCATTGTATTAGTCTGTACATCTTCTCCTTCCACTAATATAGCTTCCTTAAGTGTCAGCTTTCCCTTAGGATCACCAGACATTCGTCCTGCAAATCGCTGACCTGCAAAATTTGGTGTCCCTCCGAATGAATAACCGATACCGATATTCCCGTTGCGATCAATTGTTTTCTGCTGTAAAAAATATATTATTCCTACCACTTCCTTGTAGGATGTTTACATATAGTATGCAAATATTATCAAATTGATCATCTTGACTTGTATTTGGTTCTTTTTTATATATAATTGATGCATTAAACAGGGAATGGTATAAATCAAATCAATATAGTATTATGGGTGACAGTTC
>CAZPWQ010000055.1:9700-22110 GCA_964590495.1 uncultured Balneolaceae bacterium | reverse complement strand
CCGTCACAAACCTCCACCGAAATTTCGACTAAATCCCAGCTGTCCGGTACAAGATGCCAGCTCCAATTGCTGTTATGGTCTTCAGTGCCGCGTTCGATGTCCCCATTGATATGCATATTGCGTTGATCAAAGGGTAAACTCAGTTGATTTTCAACCTTTTGTATTACCTCCGGGTCGGAAGTTTTAGCGGTAAAGATATAGTCAATCTCTTCATCCTGGTGAGTGAATTCAAAATATCGCTCGCCATCATTATTATTACTGCCAAAAATGCCACAGCTGGTTAACATCAAAAATAACGGGAGAATGTAAATAGTTGGGTATACGTTCATAATTGTCAGATTATTTTTAATATTTAAACGTAAGGAAGTAAAGTCTTATTCTATTGAAAAGAAGCCGGTCCCTGGTGGCAAAAATAAATGTTTAGAAATAGGGTGAAATCATAAAAATATATTTATCGGATGAAGGATAATTGCTCAAAACAAATGTTGATAGTAGGTTATGTATGGCCGGAGCCGGAGTCTTCTGCCGCAGGAAGACGTATGATTCAGCTTGTCTCTTTGTTCCGATCAGAAGGATGGAAAATTACGTTCGCCAGTTCAGCTGCTGAAAGCGAATATATGGCTGATCTGAAGAGCCTGGATATCAACACTGAACATATAGAGGTCAACAGTTCTTCTTTTGATTCGTTTGTGGAAAAGTTAAGTCCCACGGCGGTGATATTCGATCGATTCGTAGTGGAGGAACAATTCGGATGGCGGGTAGCTGAGGCGTGTCCCGGGGCAATACGGATCCTTGATACCGAAGACCTGCACTGCCTGCGAAAAGTTCGCCGGAAAGCCGTGGAGAAGGGGAGGAATTTCGACAAGAAGGATCTGCTGGACAATGATATAGCCAAACGGGAAGTAGCAAGTATAATGCGCTGCGACCTGTCGCTGATTATTTCAGAAGCTGAATTATCACTTCTGACAGGTGTTTTCGGGGTGAACCCCGATCTGTTGCTTTATCTGCCATTTATGCTTCCTCCTATTGATGAATCGGCAAGAAGACATTGGCCTTCCTTTGAAAATCGCAACCATTTTATAACGGTGGGCAATTTTCGGCATGCCCCAAACAGGGATGCTGTTCAGTATCTGAAAGAAGAAATTTGGCCGGTTGTTCGAAAAAATCTGTCCGGTGCACAGATGCATGTGTATGGAGCATATCCTGCTCAAAGCATACAGAAGCTCGACCGGCCTGAGAAAGGCTTCTTTATTAAAGGCAGGACGAGTAATGTAAGATCCGCAGTTCAAAATGCCAGAGTATGCCTGGCGCCTTTGCGATTTGGTGCAGGACTCAAAGGCAAACTGGTTGAGGCTATGCAGTGCGGCACACCAAGCGTAACTACCGCGATCGGTGCCGAAGGTATAGCCGGTGAGCACGAATGGAGTGGTATAATAGCAAATACGGCGGAGGATATAGCTTCCGCTGCTGTAGAACTGTATACCGACCAATCCAAATGGCGGGAAGCACAGGAGCATGGAATCCGGATTATTAATAACCGGTTTTCACATGATTTATTTGAAAAGGAACTGTTAAAGCGAATAAACCATATACACAACAATCTGGAAGAGCACCGCCTGAAAAATTTTACCGGTTCCATGCTGATGCATCATACAGCGGCCTCTACAAAATACATGTCCAAATGGATTGAAGCTAAAAATAACCCTGAATAAAAGCTGTATTCAATCCTTATAAAGATATGTGATAAACCGACCGAACTTTTGAACAAGGGTTAACGGCTAAATAAATCCTAATATATAACCAGCGTATCCGGACCAACGCGGACATCACCATAGTCAATCCTTTCATTATTGCTTCTGTTCGGAGCAATAACAGTCCTGCCCAGTGATTCAATGATTCCATAGATCAAATATTCGCCTTTTTCGAGGGGATTTTCATCATAGCCGGTGTAATTCCACTGGTATGGGAAATGACGGGTCTCCTCCGGTCCTAACTTAATACTGGCCGCAACCAGCTGTCTCGTGTGAGTTCGTATAAGATTCCATACGCGCAGGGAATCAGGTCTGATTACTACAAAATCATAATAAACATCTACCTTCCCCTTATTTTCTTTTAAAAAAGATCGGGAACCTGCAGCCGCGGTTATATAAAGCGTGTCATGGGTAGGGTTATGCAATAAAAGCTGCATATCCAGCACTTCATTTCCGTCCAGTATGTCTTCATTCAATTGCATGGTCAACTCAAAGGGAGGATATAATATGAATGAAACGCATAATTTGAAGGTATTTATTGCAGATGGAATGAAGGATAATCCTTGATTAGCATTTACAGGTGCAATACCGGCAAAAAATACTCTCGCTTATATTCAAGAGTACCATGCAGCCGAATTGTTACAGGAGAGGCAGGTATATTAGAAAAATCTAATAGTTGTGGATCTGTACTATCTACAACAAGAGGAGCCTTTTTATGGAATTGATACCGCGTATTAGTTGGTTTTATTCAATGAGCAATGAACCAATAACCAATGAACCGCATTATGGTCGACTGTAAAACATATTATCTGGAAGATGACGGTTCTATACCGAATAATCAGGAACTGCCGATGTTGATCTATGAACAGGCACTGCCGGAGGATAAGATGGCATCATCAACCTGCAAGCGGCTTTTGTCGCAGTACGGCTGGACCGGCGCGTGGCTGAACGGGATTTATGATTATCATCATTATCACAGCACAGCCCATGAGGTACTTGCGGTGATATCGGGACGGGCAGAGGTACTGTTCGGCGGACCGAAAGGAGAGCTTTTAGAAATATCGGCTTCGGATGTGGCGGTTTTGCCTGCGGGGACGGGACACTGTCTGGTCGGCAGTTCTGATGATTTTCAGGTGGTGGGAGCCTATCCAGGTGGACAGGAGTGGGATATGTGCACCGGTCGTCCGGAAGAGCGTCCTGAAGTGCTCGAGAATATTAAAAAAGTCCCACTGCCGGAAAAAGACCCGGTGACCGGAGAAAAAGAGCCTTTACATGAATATTGGAATACAAAATAGACAGCCGTGGAAGAGGCCGTCCAAAGTCCCCTTTAGGGGATTTAGGGGTCGAATGGCACAGATGCAGAGCGGTTTTATAGGATTCCTTAACCGCACAACAGGTTAAGAAGTAAGGTTAAGGAGTAATTTTGTTATCATAGGGCAGAAAAATATTATTGTGATACCGGGTATCTATGTTAACTAAAAAAATCTATGAATAATAAAGAAAGCTATGATATCATATCTGTCGGTGAGATTCTCTGGGACAGCCTGCCTTCGGGATTGTTCCTGGGTGGAGCGCCTCTTAATGTTTGTCTCCACGCCAAAGAACTCGGATTGTCGGCGGGGATTGTAAGCAGAGTCGGCAGTGACAGGCTGGGAAAGGAAGCACTCCGGAGAATCAGAAGGGCCGGTGTGGATACTTCATTGGTTCAAATTGATGAAGCTCATGAAACAGGTTTTGTTGAGGTGGAGCTGGATGGTAAGGGAAATCCTGAATACAAGATCACAGAAGATGTTGCCTGGGATTTTATCCGTTTTGATAAAACTGCAGAAAAGAAGATTAGTAACGTCCGGGCGGTGGTTTTTGGCAGTCTGGCACTGCGTAACTCCGTTTCCCGCGAAAAAATCATCCAATTATTAAAAACCACAACCGCTCTGCCGGTGATCGATCTGAATCTGCGTTATCCTCATTATTCTGAAAAGCTTGTAAATCAGCTTTTATTCCTGGGCGAAGTGCTTAAGTTAAACCGCGGGGAGCTGGAAATTCTGTCCGGTTGGTTCAATTTATCAGCAGATATCAGAAAGGCGATGGAAGAGATTGCCCGGAAATTTGATTTTAAACTGGTAGCTGTGACGGACGGCGGGAACGGTGCTTTTCTCTGGCAGGAAGGCCGGTGGGAGCGGCAGAAATCATATGATATAACCGTAAAAGATGCGGTAGGGGCGGGAGATGCGTTTCTTGCTGCACTATTGTATGGTTTGCTGAATGGATATTCGCCCGAAGAAATCTTACGGTTATCCAACGCCGCCGGTGCTTTTGTAGCAGGAAAATCCGGGGCAACTCCCTCTTACACCTTGCAGGAATTGAGGGAATTTCATGAAGCTGTCGATTAATTTGGAAGTTTACCTTCCCTACGAGTGTCAACTTTTTTACCACTAAGATTCTAAGGACACATAATTTTACTTAATGATCTAAGTGCCTCAGTGGTAAACCGGGTGATGAGGACTAGCTGTAAAGCACTTCCGCGCCTTCTCCCCGGGAGATCAAAGACCGGTAGCTCTCGAGTTCTTTCCGGATACTTTTATCCGTCAGATCTATAGTTTCTCCCTTCTCCGCAGCCATATATGCGGCCTGACATATCCAGGTTGTCTCAAGTCCGTATTCCCAATCCAACAGTGCGTTTTCACCCTTAAGAAAAGCGTTTTTCATCTCTTCCAATTCGCCCGTGTAACCGTATAAATCTGCTTCATTGGGCTGAATAGTGAGTAATCCCCGTGTTGCGGTGGATTTCTCCAGGGCCGATTCAGCATCGGCTACCGCATTGGCGGCTTCATCACCTATAAAGATCTCCAGAGGTGAGATAAGGGTATCTATTTCCATGGCATAACCGGGTCCAAGGGCATCCATAGTAATTTTAAGGCCTTGTTTGTCGTACATCCAGGAATCGGTGAATTGTGCTTTTACCAGCTGACCGGTATCCGGATTTTTAAACGTTACCACTCCGGTACAAAAATCTTCAGCTGGTGTTTTGGAATAATCAACGTCGAATTTCTCTTTTAATTTATCACGGTATTTTTTTTGGCCCCATTTCAGCAGACAGGTATCGGCCTGCACAGATACCGGTTTTAAAAAATCAGGAGATTTATCATATGGCGTAAGTATATGTCGTGAAATCGCTATGCTGTGGCAGCCCATGTCGGATAAAACGCCTCCACCTTGTTTGACGGGGTCCCAGAACCATGCGTTATGAGGTCCGGCATGTTCTTCGGTACTCCGGGCCAGTGTAAAATTACCCATTTCCTCCTGCTGGGGACGAAGCTGCTGCAGGGCATTATTTATAGCCCGCATGTGGATCTGATTTTCAAAATAGGCCGTTAACAGATTAGCTGAATTGGCAACTTCAACCATACGGCGGGCTTCAGCGACAGTTCTTCCGAGGGGTTTTTCACAGATAATACCTTTCAGTGCAGCACCTTTTTCCACGGCATCTGCAATCTTTTCGACAATTTCTACCCGGACGTAATTCGGAGCCAATACCGCAACGACATCACAATTATTGCAAACCTCCTCAATAGTATCATAAACCTCACATTCGCCAAGCGCGTTATTTTTGGCAAATTTCGCCAGTTCTTCAGCTCCTCCGCGTCTATAGACAGCAGTCAGATCCAGATGACGAACCTGCTTCATTGCTTCGGCCATAAAATATGCGATAAAACCTGAACCGATAAAACCTATTCTGAGGGATTCCATATATCAAATACATTTGTTGCTGTTATTATACTGTTGAGGATTATAAGGAATCGAAAAGACTTTTAGAATTTTCATGGGTAATGTCAGCCGTTAACCCGTATAAAAAATGAATCATGAGTGATATAACAGTTTTGACGGAAAAACTGACGATAATAATTATGATAACGGGAATATTCTATGAGAAGGGGGAAGGATAAATAAAATCAGGAAATATCTTTTTTGGAAGACATAGGATAAACATTGCCGGATTTATAACCCAGGACTTTACAATAATAGATATTATCTTCTTCGCCGGGAAAATTGCTTTCCTGTAATTCCGAAGTTTCAAAAACATGAGAAACAAAATCCCGGGTTTTCTTGCTGATAATAATGGAATTCGGTTCATTCTTGCTGATCGTCTCAAGGCGTGAGGCAATATTAACCGTATTGCCGATTACGGTGTATTCCATAAAGTTTTTGGTACCTATATTGCCGACAATAACTTCACCACTGTTTATCCCGATGCCAAGCTTAACTTCAGTACCCAATCTTTCCATGTATTTGGAATTAATTCTTTCAAGCGATTCGATCATATCAATAGCAGCAGAAACGGCATTTTCATGGTTATTTATATAAGATACCGGAGCTCCAAAAACGGCAAGAAGTCCATCTCCGATATATTTATTAACCGAGCCGTTATTTTCTTTCACACAACTGGAAATTATCTCCCAATATTTATTCAAAAAATTGACAACCTCAGAAGGCTGCATATTTGATGAGAGATTGGTAAAACCTCTCATATCAGCAAAAAGAACAGATACCACCCGTGATTCACCGGGTTTCATCATATCTTCTTCATTGGTTTTCAGGGCGCGGGAAACAACCTCACCCGGTACATATCGTTTAAAAAGCCGAAGAATATTTTCCTGATCACCCTGAATCTTCGTAATCTGTTCCGACAATTGCCGGTTCTTGAATTCAGCCTGATTTAATTTCAAGGCATTATTTATAATCATTTTCAGATCAAGATCCGGAACCGGCATCTGAACGAAACGATAGATTTCTTCCATTTGAAAAGCCCGCTCTAATGGATTGATATCATCGGAATCGGTTAAGATAATTTTCGCAATACCGGGAAATTCAGTAGTGATGCTTTCACAAAATTGCAGCCCGCTCATTTCCGGTAACTGTTGTTTAACCAGAACTACATGCATATCATATTCAGTTAGGATAGCATGGCCTTTACGTATAGTTTCCGCTGTAAAGACATTGTAATCGTCTACAAATGTCCGGCGGATACGACTCAGCTCGTCCTGCTTGTCCGAAATAAATAATATGTTTCCTTTATTCTGGTACATAGATATACATTTCTGCAAATACAGATAACATCAATATAGCTAAAGACAAGTAAATCTACAATTTAGCTGCTCTAAACCGAAGCTGGCATCTGTGGTCAATCCTGTGAACAGTTATTATATCGCGATAAAAGTGCATTAGAAACCCGTAAACAGCCGTCAATCCGTTAATAAGGAGGTCATTTGCCTCTCCAAATTGTGTGGGAAAAGGCCATTGCCTCCGGGGATAGATTAGTTTTTCTTAATTGAAGGAGAACCTGGTTTTGATACTCATGGTATTTATACCTGACAAGAGGCTGTCATTACGAAGCAGTGCAGTTACCATTCAGCGACCGGCATAGTCTTCTCCTATCAGATCCAGCAGGTAATCAATTTGTTTCTGTTCCGCGTTTTTGACCGTTTGTTCATCCGTGCGAACAGAAACCGCTTTCAGGCCTTTTACATCTTCATCGAATTCCTGTTTTTCATTCATATCAGCCCACAGCCGGTGAAAACGGGCCGATTGTACAGCTCCTTCAAGGGGATCCGGATTTATACATTCCCTGACAGCCAGGTATGCGGGCGCACTTTTAGAGCCCTGTCGCAAGCCAACAGTATCTGCGGCAACGGCCGTACCTTCTGTTTCCTCATAAAGCTCAGCCAGCTTTTCTTCCTTTACGTCGGTTTCAATGGCTTTTTCGGCCAGCTCAAGAATTTTGTTCTGGATAGGTTTAATTCTTTTATTCGTTTGATGGGCACACCAGACGGCAAATTTCCTCAGTTCTTTGGTTTTTCCTTCTCTATGCAAGTACTTCAAAATGGAAGTAACCTTGTCGTCCTTTTCTTTAATCTCTTCTCCTGTTTCGCTGTCAATCATAATTATTTTCTTCTGATTTGAGTCGTATGTATATATCAGATTGTCGGTGTCGGGTGTCATATATTTTTTTGTTCTTCGGTTATCCGAATTCAGTTATTATAACATATTGCTTTTCCAAAGTATTCCACCCATACTGTGGAAAATTTAATTTATTAATGCGTTGAGCGGATAAAATAAAAACCGGATTTAATAACTGCCGGGGATCGATAATTTTTTGATCGGCCGGTACCAGTATCTTTGCAGGTTGCTATAAGTTAACCGCTCAAAGAACCTTACCAATACCAATATGGAGAAGATACAAAAGGGATCGTTCACAGGCATTTTTTCCTGGGCTTTGTATGACTGGGCGAACAGTGCTTTTTTTGCTGTAATTCAAACTTTTGTCTTTGCAACCTATTTCGTTCAATCTGTTGCTGAAAATGCTACGATCGGCAGTACTCAATGGGGTAATACCATAGGGGCAGCCGGTATATTTATAGCAGTTTGTGCACCATTTGTGGGCGCTTTTGCCGATCAGCTCGGCCGCAGGAAACCCTGGATCGGTTATTTCACTCTTCTGTGCGTTACAGCTACTGCAGGACTGTGGTTTGTAGGGCCGAGCACAGACTTTGTCTGGCTGGCCCTTGCACTGATTTTTTTAGGGACGGTAGGATCAGAATTTGGCATTATATATTATAATGCAATGCTACCGGATATCGTCTCGCGAGAGCGAATGGGGCGCTGGTCGGGATGGGCATGGGGACTCGGTTATGCCGGCGGACTTACCTGTCTCGTTGTAGCTCTGTTTGTATTTGTAGATGTGGAAACTCCGCCTTTCGGCCTGGATAAGGAATCGGTCGAGCACGTACGTGCCACCTTTGTACTGGTTGCTGTCTGGTACATCCTCTTTTCAATACCATTGTTCTTATATACCCCTGATAAACCACATACCGGCAAAACAATAAAAGATGCAGCAATATCGGGCTGGAAACAGCTGAAGACTTCAATCGCCAATGTTCGACAGTATAAACATATTGTGCGGTTCCTGATCGCCCGTATGATTTTTATCGACGGACTGGCTACCGTTTTTGCTTTCGGTGGAATTTATGCTGCAGGCACTTTCGATATGACTGAAACCGATGTTCTGATGTTTGGCATCGGTTTAAACCTGACCGCCGGCATCGGTGCCGGCTTGTTTGCCTGGATTGATGATCTGATGGGCAGTAAAAATACCATGCTAATTTCCCTGGCAGGGCTGATAGTTACAACTTCAGCCGTACTCCTGGTGACATCGAATCTCATGTTCTGGATATTCGGACTCACACTCGGGATCTTTGTGGGTCCGGTTCAGGCCGCCAGCCGGACCTACATGGCGCGGGTCGCCCCGGCAGATCTGCGCAATCAAATGTTTGGACTGATGTCATTATCCGGCAAGGTTACAGCGTTTGCCGGGCCTTTACTGGTGGGATGGCTGACATTCATAGCCGATAGCCAGCGAATTGGAATGAGTATAATAATATTGCTGTTTGCTGCCGGTTTTATCGTACTTCTCGGGGTCCCGAAAATAGTTACTGAAAGCAAGGCAGATTAGATTTTTGACAGATTTAAAAAAAATAGCTGCATTTTGCATCTAAAATGCTAAATTAGGGGACAATTTAATCGGATGACTCATTCGGTGGGGTGAAATAATCCCGGAACATTAATTTAATATATTGAAAATATGAGCAGACTAGATGAAATAAAAGGCTTGATTTCCGGCCTGGAAGATGATATGAGTAAATTTTATGATAAGGGTAATAAGGCAGCCGGTACGCGTGCCCGAAAAACGCTTCAGAATCTCCGGAAATTATCTCAGGAAGTTCGTCTTGAAATTCAGGACATTAAAAATAAAGCGTAAGAATTTACTTTTATGCTGAAAAAGCCACTGAAAAGTGGCTTTTTTAATTTATACTATTCTCAATCTTGTCAACCTTTTTGTACTTTAGGGTTTATGCGCTCAAAGCCGGAACATACATTACCCCGAAAATCGATTACAGCATGGCGCATCAGTACAATGCTGTTTTCGTTACTGTTCTTAATTATTCCGTTGTTTATCTGGTTGTACCGGTCGCAGGCCGGTTTAAGAAGTCTGTGGCTTATAATAGCCTCGGCTGTCATAGTACTTATTATTGCCAGTCTTGCCTCTGTTTTTCTGCCTGAAATACGCTGGCGCCGCTGGCGTTATGATGTCGATGAGCATGAGGTCGATCTGCAAAGCGGTATTATAATTATAACCCGGACCCTGGTTCCCATAAAACGCGTACAGCATGTCGATACCAGGCAGGGGCCCATACTGCGAAAATTCGGACTTTCGGATGTAACCATATCGACCGCAGCTACGACCCATCGTATACCCGCTTTGGACGACGAAACGGCCGACCGTGTTCGCGATGAAATATCAAAATTTGCACGACTTGCAAAAGAAGATGTCTGAGTTTAAACGACAACATCCTGCAGCAGCACTTGCAAAGGTACTGGAAATTATCAGGGGAAATTTTTTGACGATCCTGATCATTATATTTGTCGGCGGCGGCGGCGAGGAAGCACGTATTACCCTCTACTGGATTATTGGTACGATCGTTGTATTACTCATATGGGGAGTACTGAACTGGATGCGTTTCAGCTATAAAGTCGATAACGGAGAGCTGGTCGTATTTCAGGGTGTTTTTGTTCGGAAACAGCTGTATCTGGGCTCAGATCGCATTCAGGTGATCGATATTTCCGCCGGACTTGTGCAGCGGATGTTTAAACTGGTTGCTGTTGAGGTAAAAACAGCGGGAAGCACTTCCAAAGAAGCGAAGCTGAGTGCAGTATCAAGGGAAGAGGCGGAACATTTAAAAGAAGCGTTGCGTCCCAAAGATGCTGAACCGGAAATGGAAACCCGGGACGAAGAAAGTCCGGCTTCTTTTTATAAAATAACTACAAATGACCTGTTGCTGGCTGCCAGTACTTCGGGCAGGTTTGGAATTGCACTGTCGATCGTAGGTACCGCCTTCTCACAAATAGACCAGGTGATCTCGGAAGAAGCCATGATCCAATTTGTGGAACAGAATATGCCGCAAAGTACTTCCGCCACCCTGATTGTGTTTTCTATTATAAGCGTGCTGGTGATATCCTGGCTGTTTTCATTTCTTGCCACGATTATTTCCTATTATGATTTCACGGTAGAGGTAAAAAAAGATGAATTATTGATTTCTCAGGGTCTTCTTGAGCGGACGCAGCTTACTATACCCTTCAACCGGATACAGGCGATACAAATCAAGGAGGGGGTATTGCGACAGCCATTGGGTTATGCTTCACTTGTTATCGAAAGTGCCGGGTATGGTGAAGACCAAAGCAACTCCACAACGCTTTTCCCGATATTGGCCAAAGAGCGGATATATGAGTTTATCCAGCAGGTAATACCGGAATATAATGTACAGACTGAGATTGAAGAGGTGCCACAGAGGGCGTTGCGGAGATATCTCCTGCGGATGGTCTGGTTTTCTATTGCTGTTATCCTGGTGTTGTGGACTTTTCTTCCAAATGGAGCTTACAGTTTGTTGATTCTTATTCCTGCCTTAACTCTGGGATATTTGCAATACCGGGATGCGGGAATAGGTCAAGAGGATCAAACGCTTTTACTCAGATTCCGGCAGTTGAGTAAAACTACCGCGATAATAAAACGCTACCGGATACAGGCTGTTGAAACAAAACAAAATCCCTTTCAACAGAGGCTTGATCTCTCCAATTATGCTGTTACTGTTGCCAGTGGTACTCAGGGCAGATCATTTTCCATTCGCGAAATAGCTGTAGATAAAGCGGAAGATTTGTGGTCATGGTTTTCAAACCGGCATCGCCGTGAAGTACCGGATAATGAAACCTCCGGGGTGACCATATCAGATAATGACAATCAATCTTCGTCTCTGTAAGATAATTTTACATAAAAACGTAATGTTCTTGTGTCATGGATTCCCACATGATCTTCCGTATCGATATTGGGAGTATCCAGGTTACTGACATCACAGTGGCAGTCTTCATTCAGGTACTCACCCACAGCTCTGCTGATCAGGCTCTCAAGTTGTTTGGCTGACAAAGTCTTAAGTTTGTTACTCATAATTTTGAACAGGGTTAAAAATAGAATATTTGTACTTGCAATATGATATAACCGGTAAGGTTTTATCCGAACATCAGCTGATAATAAATTGCGAGGGTACATATACCATAAATAATGTGAAGCCCCAGAATCCAGTATGGCATACCATCTCCCCATCGATTTCCAAGGATACCGGGATCTTTTATCGGTTTATCGTCTCCTATTTGCGGGTGATTTTCCGATAAAATTCCCATCATAACACCCACAAAAATTCCATGGGCAAAACCCCACAGTATCCCCGCCGGCCAGTTGGGGGTAAGCACCATCGCCGTAAGCAGAAAAACGTAAAGCATACCCCAGACCGCCCCGGCGAGGAGGTGTAATGTTATTCCCGTGATATAAATTTTTCTCCTGTTTTGAATATCCACAAACCGAGTGCCGAGCAGATAGGGCAGATCAAGTTTTTGTCCATTGACCTCAACAGCAAACATCAGGGCTGTCATTACAATTGAACCAATTAATCCGCAAAGAGCTGCCAATAAAAGATTTGCTTCCATAAAACCTCCAATACAATTACCAGAATTATGTACTACTAATATGTTGAAGAAAAACCAGATCAACAACCGATA
>CAZPWQ010000055.1:0-9600 GCA_964590495.1 uncultured Balneolaceae bacterium | reverse complement strand
TACCAGAATTATGTACTACTAATATGTTGAAGAAAAACCAGATCAACAACCGATAGTACTGTTAGAATAACAGAAACAGGGGGAGAGTCATTCGTGCAGGAAAATAATACCACTAAGGTACTCAGATCACTAAGTGCCTTAGTGGTATGATAAAAACTATGCAGTGGTCGGATTGCCGAATTTCTTTAAGGTCCGGTAATGCGAGCGGACGGCGTCTCCGAATGTGTCGTGGTAATTGTATGGCAGATCATATTCCGCGGTAACTTCACGTACGATACGGCTGATCTCAGGATAATGTACACTGCATATTTTAGGAAACAGGTGGTGTTCGATCTGGTAGTTGAGCCCGCCGATATACCAGCAAAGAAGTTTGTTTTCGTGAGCAAAATTCGAGGTTGTTTCAACTTGGTGTATCATCCATGCGTTTTCAATATTACCCTCTTCGTTTTCGGTGGGATGTTCTGTTCCTTCTACCACATGGGCAAGCTGGAATATAATACCCAGGATCACGCCAGCCGTGAGATGTACCACCAGGAATCCAATGAGCAACTGCCACCAGGTTACAGACAGAAAGTACCAGGGGATCACGAGCATATAACTATAGTATATGGCTTTCGTGATATACAGCGTGATCCATTCGGAAACGGGGTGATTTTTATTGTCATAGGGCCCCAGGGTGTCCTGAAGAAAATATTTATAGTCTTTGATGAATACCCAGAATAATGTGGCAAATCCATAAGCTATAAAGGCTAGTATATGCTGTACACGATGTATAGGTTTGTATTCGGCATTTGGAGACAGACGAATAAATTCGGCAACTTCCAAATCTTCGTCGTGTTCATAGATATTGGTGTAGGTATGATGTACAACATTATGAGTTATCTTCCAGATATACCCGTTCGCTCCCATAAGATCAAAAGTATATCCAAGGATTTTATTAATAAACTTATTGGATGAATAAGCTCCGTGAAGTGCATCGTGTGATATTGAAAATCCGATGCCGGCCATGCCGACACCCATTATAAAACACAAAAAGAGCATGGTCAGGATAGAAAAGGCCCCGGTCATAATAAGCCCGTAAGCACCGAAATAGAGGGTGAGAAGAATAACGGTTTTGGCTACCATCCCGGCATTTGCATGCTTCGAGAGGTTGTTCTTCTCAAAATAATCGTTCACCCTTTTCTTTACTTCCTTTGTAAAATTCTTTTTATCCCGTCCCTGAAAGGATATTTTTGTCGCTCCCATATTTTTTTTTGTTCTGGACTCCAACTTTAATGTCTATTAAGATAAGAAAAGATAAACCGGATAGAAAATTACTGCCCGTTAAAAGCCTTATGAATGGAATCTTCAAGATGGCTCATTTGAATCGGTTTCACCAGGTAATCGACAAATTTGGTGTCTCTCGCCCGGGATAGATTGTATTGGTCGGAATTACCGGTAATATAAATTACAGGAACGTCAGAATTTTTTCTGATCTCCTGCATTGCTGTAATGCCGTCTATGTCGTCTTTAAGCTGTATGTCCATCAGTATGAGGTCGGGTTGAAGGTTGTTAAAAGAATCTATTGCACCCTTTCCCGTAATAACCTTGTCGATGACATTATGTTCAAGTTTTGTGATCATCCGTTCCAGTACCATTGAGATGATCATATCATCCTCAACTATCAGAACTTTCTTGCCCGTAATTTTATCAGCCATACTTGATTCTTATGGGGAATAATATATCCTAACAAATTATAAAAGAATCTTTTGACAAAGAAAGCAAATTTTTTTGGCTTAACCTAGCGCTACATCCAAAATCATCATAACGCTGAAGCCGATCATGGTTCCCAGTGTTGCTATATCAGTATTTCCGTGTAGTTGAGATTCGGGAATAAGTTCCTCGATGACGACATAAATCATGGCACCTGCCGCAAAAGAGAGAGCATAGGGTAAGATCGGCTGTACCATAAGAACAGCAGCTGCTCCGATTACGGCTGAAATGGGTTCAACGATTCCCGACATTTGTCCGTACCAGAAACTCTTTCCTACAGAAATGCCTTCCCGGCGCAGTGGCATTGAAACGGCTACACCTTCCGGGAAATTCTGAATTCCGATACCAATAGCGAGTGAAATAGCTCCGGCAATAGTGGCGCTTCCGGTTGGATCGACACCCGCAGCTGCAGCGCCAAAAAGAACCCCGACGGCCAATCCCTCGGGGATATTGTGAAGGGTTATGGCAAGTACAAGAAGCGTAGCCCGGCGCCAGGATGTTGGAACTCCCTCAGCCTCTTCGATGGGAAAACCCGGATGAAGGTGGGGCATATATGCATCACAAATACGGAGGAAGATACCGCCGCCTAAAAAACCGATAACCGCAGGCAGCCACTCGATCATTCCCTGTGCCTCCGCCATGCTGATGGAGGGCACCAGCAGTGACCAGAAACTTGCTGCAATCATAACACCGGCAGCAAATCCCATCATGGCATCGAGCACCTTGTAGTTTACTGTTTTAGTAAAAAAAACGAGTGCAGCGCCAAGTGCGGTTAACGCATAAGTGAACAAGCCTCCGTACAGACTTTGGGTTACGGGATCCAGTGCGTAAAACGCTTCTTTAATTGCTAATAGATCTAACATACAATGAAAATGGGTGTTTCTTAAAAAAACACAGGATAATAAAAAGGAAAGGGATTTAAAATATATATTTAGACTTGGCTAATAAAAAGCAAAACGCCAGACCTAAGACGCTAAAGGTAAGACGTTGTCGAGAAGAATTCTACCACTAAGGCACTTAAGACGCTATGTGGACTTAGTGACTTAGTGGTAATTCTTATTCGGTGGTTTTCCAGAAGATAATGCCGCCAGCCTGTTTTCCCACTTCGATAACAGCCGTTCGTTCCAGGCTTTCCAGGTCGATGACATCAACTGAGCCCGGTTCGCTGCCGATACCTTCAGCAGATATGAATGCAAACCTGTTATCGGAAGAGATCGATACCCCGTGCGTAACGTTACGACTGTTCGATATTTTGGCCAGCTCATCGCCATTCTCCAGCTCCCAAATACCTGTCGCCCCTTCGCCTTTATATGTCACAACCAGCATCTTCCCGTCGTGACTTATCTCAAGATTATAGGGACCTTTTCCTGTTTGGAAACGTCGTTTCACTTCCCACATATCGGTATCGACTTCGACAACTTCATCGGAGCCGTTATTGGCTATATATACTAATTTTTCTGTCGGATGAGGATCTGCCCATGTCGGTTTTGCCGCCGGCTTTTTATGATCGGAATGCATACTACTGCTTTTTGTTTCCCCGGAAGGTGGTTCTTCATCACCGGCAACAGGCAGGCGCCGGCTTATTTCCATTGTGGATGTATTTACCTCCATCAGTTCATCCGTCATCATTGAGACGTGGTATTGATATTTTCCGTCGGAAGTGATGCGTGAACCGTGCGGCATGATACCGGTTGTGATATCTGCAACGACTTCCATCGCCTCTGGATCAACGACCGAAACCGTGCTCGGTTCCATGTCGCCGTGCAGGTTAAAGTTTACTACATAGAGCAAACCTGTGGCAGAAGAGACCTCCATGCTTGCCGGAAACATTCCCAGCTCGGTACGCCCGATAAATTCGTTTGTACCGGTTGTGAATTTATGTAGCCATCCGTATGGGTTCCCGTGAGCGACGGACAGATACCAGTACTCCCCGTCGAGACCGATGTTTATGCCGTGCGGACCCTCGGTTTCTGTGGGAAATTCACCGATCGGGATTTCATCTTCAATCCAGCCTTCCTGAGTGTCTGCATCATAGGTAACCAGGTAAACTTTATCTTCCGATTCGGCAGCTACATAGACGTGATACTGCTGCGCTGAGGCACCTGAACTGATTATTAATAATAAAAAGGTAACAGTCCCCAAAAATAGCTTTTTCATGATGTTATTTATTTTTGCCACAGATCTGCACAGATAATCTGTTTAAATCTGTGATTATCTGTGGCTAATTGCTAATAACTATGAATCTTCCTTGATTTTCAGGGCCCACAGACCTGAGTTCCAGTCGGAGATAAAAATATGTCCTTTGTACGGTTGAGGTCCCCAGGTCATCGCCGCATTGGGGATGATACCTTCATGATGAGTCGGCACGAACCTGGCTATCTCCCGTCCCTGCTCATACAGATTGCCCATCAGGTCGCCCGATATGTCTACAACGCGCAGACCGGCATTGTAATATGCCACATAAAGAGTATCTCCTTTCACCCATAAATTGTGGGTTCCCGCTTCGGGAACCTGGTATCGTGCTGTCTCTTCGGGAGAATCCCAGCCTCCGTCGAATTTGATGAAGTGGATCCATCCCGCCGGGATAGTCGGCCGGTCCCGCACATATAATCCGTTTGGGAAAGCCTCGTCTCCCGCGATCACATAGAAATCGCCGGTCGACTCGCTTTTGAATGGGAATGCCGCGTGATTCCAGCCGCTGGGATAGGTGTAGCTTCCCAGTTGGACCGGGTTGTCAAAGGAGCCCACGCCGACATCGTGACGTTCGGGCGACTGCGCTTCGGGAGTACTTCCGACATCCACTGCTACAACACCGTCACTCCAGTTGGAGGAATAGGCGATGCCGTTCTCGACCCAGATATCATGCACGGCATGCCCCGGTGTGTCGAGTTCAAATCGGCTGACAGTCTGTGGGTTCTCCGGATCGCTGATATCCACAATATCATACAGCCGGCCGTTGTTAACGGCAAAAACGTGATCTTCGTAAATAAACACATTGTGTACGCCGCCGGTTAACCCTTCGTTGTATTCGGAGATAATTTCAACATTCGCCGGATCGGTGACGTCGAGAATCACAAAACCATTTTTCCGGTTTGAGGCTCCTTCACGGGAAATAACGCCGATACGTCCGTCTTCGGAGATCTTGACGTCGTTGACCGTGCGGGCATCGACTGTTACGGTATCGATAATCTGCATATCCGATGGATCGGTTACATCCCAGAAATATGCTTCACCATTGCCTCCCCACGTTCCTGTAATGGCGTAATCGCGTCCGTCGACACCTTCCCAGATCCAGAGGTCGGAAGTATGGACATCACTCACCAGCCCGTGGCCTGCGACTTCGATTTCTTTGGATATATTACGCTGATTGATGCGTATCGTACTTTCCTCAATGGCATTTCCCGTTTTGGCGATTATTGTGTAGAGACCTGCTTTGTTGGCTACAAACCTGCCGTCATCGTCAATCTGCGCGGATGAACCTGCCCCGAGATCATCATCGGGTTGTGCGGTGAAGGAGTAGGTAACCGGCACGTCTTTGACAACTTCACCCGTACTGTTTTGCGGCTTTACCTCAAAATGTACTACATCCCCGGTGCGTGCCTCTTTAACATCAGCAGAAAAAGAAAGATCAACAACAGGGTTCTCAATAATAGTAGCTTCCCAGATGTTTTCTACGCCATCCGAAGAAGCGGAGATAGTCACTTTCCCAGGTTTTTTGGCCTGCAGGCGCCCGAAATCGTCAACCTCGGCTACAGCGCTATTCGAACTTGAAAGTGTAACCTCGGAAACATCCCGCTCAAAACCCTTTTCATCCGTAATTTTGAGTTTAACCGGTACGACCGCATTTGCATAGAATTTTGAGTTCTCATTGATAAACGATATCCCAATTATGGGCGGGTCAGCTATTTGAACGGTGACGGTCTCTCGTATCCGCTGGTCCCGCGGACCTACTGTTTGCGCTACAATTTCGAAACTCCCGGGCTGCAAAGCCTTTGCCTGTCCGGTGGGAGTAACACTAACGCTTCTGCGGCTCCGGGAGTAAAAAACAACCGTATCCTGTGTTGCTTCGCCGTCTGCATTATAAACAGTGGCATCCAGTGTAATCTCATCATCAACATTAAGCTGAATGTCTGCAGGCTCAACAACAATTTTGCCCCTGTTCCCATCCTGGGCACAGGCGGAGGTGTAAAGTATCAGTAAAACAATGACTGTAACTGAGCTGGTGAATAAATTTTTCATACTAGAAAGTTTTTATGATCTCTGGATTCTCGTGGGTATAGTACGCCAATAGATCAGAGTGTTCAAATTTAAAGACGATAATAGCTGGTAGTATAAAACAGTTTGCTCTTTTTTACCCATTCATCTTGGGCGAATATACAACGAATCTTCCGTTCTTATGAAGGAGGAACGTCAAAACCAGCGCCGATGGGGAGCCTATTCCCGTCCGGCCGCTGGGTGTGCGGTCGGGCGGGTCCGGCAGGGCTCAGTGACTTTCCCTTTCGAAATTCTAAATCCTGCCCCATCCAACCCACCGGACGTCAAAACCAGCCGCCCGATGGGGAAAATAACAATTATTGCAAATAAACTATAATTCTTCACCTGTGAAATTAGCTCTGTAATGCTTACTTTTACTCGTTTCTTAGTGGGTCTGTTTTATTAAATAAAAGTCTTGGGATAACCGTCCCGAATTTAACAGGAAATAAACGGTCGCAGCTTTGGTTGAAGTAGATAACAGTACAGATATAATCTATAGCCTGGCTAAGTCATCAATTCGCTTTTCCACAACATTTAAACTAATATCAATTCATATCTGCTAAATCTTTTCATGAGTATCAATTTCGAAAAAGAACGTTTTTTGCACCGACACATCGGACCTGATTCCGGACAGATAGCTGAAATGCTTTCCAGCATAGGAGCCTCTTCACTTGATCAGCTGATAGACGAAACACTTCCGAAGGGGATCCGTCTGAAGAAAGAGCTTGATCTTGAAGAACCGATGAGCGAATATCGTTTTCTGGAAGATCTGCGCAGGCTCTCTTCAAAAAACAAAGTGTACGACAGCTTTATCGGGATGGGATATCATCCGACGCTCACGCCCAACGTCATCAAACGGAATGTACTCGAAAACCCCGGCTGGTATACGGCCTACACGCCGTACCAGGCTGAAATTGCACAGGGACGGCTGGAAGCGCTGATAAACTTTCAGACGATGGTCTCCGACCTGACCGGACGCGAACTGGCCAATGCGTCGCTCCTGGATGAAGGCACCGCCGCTGCTGAGGGTATGTCGATGCTGTACTCTGCACGGCGCGGAAAAAAGCGCAGGGAGGCATATACGTTTTTTGTTTCCGAATTGTGCCATCCACAGACTATCGATATTGTAAAGGGCAGGGCTGAACCGCTGGGGATTGAAGTTGTTGTCGGCGACCATTATGAACTGGACGTAACCAACCAGGAACTGTTTGGTCTGCTGATTCAGTATCCGGGAACCGATGGATCAGTGCATGATTACAGTAGCTTGATTGAAGCAGCCCACGAACATAATGTTCAAACGGTCGCCGCCGCCGATCTTCTGAGCCTGACACTGCTGACGCCGCCGGGTGAGATGGGTGCCGACGTTGTGGTGGGGTCCACTCAGCGTTTTGGTGTTCCGATGGGCTACGGCGGACCGCATGCGGCATATTTTGCAACCCGGGAAAGTTACAAGCGGCAGATTCCCGGACGCATTATCGGGGTCACGCAGGATGCCGAGGGGAATCCCGCCTACCGCATGGCACTGCAGACACGCGAGCAGCATATCCGCCGCGAAAAGGCGACTTCTAATATTTGTACCGCCCAGGTGCTGCTGGCTGTCATTGCAGGATTTTACGCCGTGTACCATGGACCGAAAGGGTTGAGGCGCATTGCAGAGCGTATTCACGGGCTGACCAAAGTCACGGCAGAAGGACTTGCCGATATGGGATTTGAGATCACCAATGACCTGTATTTTGATACTTTTACCATCGCCCTCGAAGATGAGAGGCAGAAAAAAGCAATCCGTGATGCGGCGCTCGACCGCCGGATCAATCTTCGTTATTTTGAGGGTGCGGCTGTGGGAATAGCGTTTGACGAGGTGAAGGATCTGGATCATGTGGAAGAGATCCTCAATATTTTCGCCGGTGTTGCCGGCAGGGTGAACGGCATCGAGGTCGATCGCCTGGCAGAAAACGCTGAGGTCGATTTTCCCGGATCATTGACACGAACCTCCTCATACCTCAAACATCCCGTCTTCAACCTCTATCACTCCGAACACGAGATGCTGCGCTATCTGAAGCGGCTGGAGAATAGAGATCTTTCGCTGGTGCATTCCATGATCTCCCTCGGGTCGTGCACGATGAAACTGAACGCCACCTCCGAAATGCTGCCCCTCACATGGCCCCAGTTTGCCAATATTCATCCTTTTGTCCCAGAAGACCAGGCGGAGGGATATCACCGGCTTTTTGACGAATTGGAACACCAGCTGGAAGCTATTACCGGGTTGGATGCCGTTTCGCTGCAGCCCAATTCCGGGGCACAGGGCGAATTTGCCGGACTGATGGCGATACGGGCCTATCACCGGCACAACGGAGATGCCCACAGGAAAGTTACCATCGTACCCGATTCGGCACACGGCACCAATCCTGCCAGTGCCGTAATGGCGGGTATGGATGTAGTCGTGGTTAAGTGTGATGAAAATGGGAGCATTGACCTGGATGATCTGTACAAAAAAGCTGAAGAACACAAAGATGATCTTGCGGCCATTATGGTCACCTACCCCTCAACACATGGCGTATTCGAGGAAGAGATTAAAGAGATTTGCAATATCGTACACAACCACGGCGGACTCGTATACCTTGACGGTGCCAACATGAACGCCCAGGTAGGACTGACAAGTCCTGCAGAAATAGGGGCCGATGTCTGCCACCTGAACCTGCACAAGACATTTTGCATACCGCACGGTGGGGGTGGACCGGGAATGGGTCCGATTGCCACCAATGAAAAGCTGAAGCCGTTTTTGCCGGGCAATGTTATTGTCGAAACCGGCGGCACGCATGCCATACCCGGAATATCAGCAGCGCCCTGGGGCAGTGCGAGCATTCTTACGATATCCTATGCCTATATAAAACTTATGGGCGCCGGCGGACTTACCCGTGCGACGGAAGTCGCTATCCTCAACGCCAATTATCTGAAAGACAGGCTGAAAGATCATTATCCCATACTCTACACCGGGAAAAACGGCCGTTCGGCTCACGAGTTTATTATCGACCTGAGGCCGTTCAAACAATCCGCCGGTATTGAGTCGGTTGATGTCGCCAAGCGTCTTATGGACTACGGATTTCACGCCCCCACCATGTCGTTCCCGGTACCCGGAACCCTGATGGTGGAGCCGACCGAAAGCGAAACAAAAGAAGAACTGGATCGCTTTTGTGAGGCGATGATATCTATCCGAAATGAAATCCGGGATATCGAGGAAGGTAAAGCCGACCGGGAAGAAAATGTATTGAAATATGCACCACATACTATGCGCATCGGTGTTTCTGAAGAATGGAACCGCTCGTACAGCCGCGAACAGGCTATATTCCCGCTCGACTATCTTCGGTATGATAAATTCTGGCCCGCCGTCAGCCGCGTCGACGACGCCTACGGCGACCGCAACCTGATGTGCAATTGCATACCGATGGAGGCCTACGCCGAAGGCCAGGAACCCACGGCGGTGGATTAAGGACTAAACACTAAGACACTGAGATCACTGAGAAAATAAAAAACTTAGTGCGCTCGTATGTTAATTCAGTGGTAATGGTGTTGCATTATTTGCGGGACCTACCTATG
>CAZPWQ010000054.1:0-22501 GCA_964590495.1 uncultured Balneolaceae bacterium | reverse complement strand
TGCGATCGGATTTCCCTTCCGTATCGTTTGATAAATATAAATTTCGTCCCAAATCGATGCCGGGTAAAGCGCCCAATCCCAAACATGAAGGGGAATTGTGCTATGGTGTAAACCTCAATGTACTTAGAATTCGCAACCTGGAGCCGGTTGAGCTGGGAGTGGTGTTATTGTCTGTTTTCATGGAATCTACACAGGATGTTTCTATTAACGATTATATGCCAAAGCTGACAGGAATCGACAATGAAAAGCTGATGAGACAAATATCGGACGGATCCTATCTTGAGGAGTGGAAGGAAACTGCTCAGAAATTTAAAAAGGATCGGCGGGAGTATCTGATTTATTAAGGAAGAGGGGAGGAAAGGAGACGGGAGACTGGACGCATTTGAATTCCCAAAAGATCCTTCTCGTGCCGAACCTCCGGTTCGGTACGCTTTGTTCTGCCACCTCTGGTGGCTGTTTTATAATAGAAAATAGAGAATCAACTATCAGCTTTTCGGCGCCATTCGTAGCAGACGAGTGCTGCGCTTACAGAGGCATTTAATGATTCTACATTATTAAACATCGGGATATTTACCCGGTAATCACAATGCTCCAGGGTTTTTTGGCGTATCCCCTTTGCCTCATTTCCGATGATAAATGCCAGTGGCCGGTCTGCTTCAACAGACCAGAGTTTTTGTTCACCACCGGTATCAAGGCCGGCAATCCAAAAACCGGCGTCTTTTAGTTTCAAAATTGCCTGATTCAGATTCCCAACCCGTACGATAGGTATTCTTCCTGCTGTGCCTGCCGATGTCTTGTAAACAGTTGCATTTACCGGAGCCTGCCGGTGCTTGGGAACAAGAACAGCTGCTATACCGGCCGCTGCGGCGGTACGAAGTATGGCTCCGAGATTGCCGGGATCTTCAATTTCATCAAGCAGTAATATGCAGGGATTTACCGATGTATCGACAGAATCGAGCCATTCACCAAACTCGCGGTACGAAACGGCACTTTTCAGGGCAACTATACCCTGGTCGTTAACATTTCCAACTAATTCAAAAAGTTTGGAACCCGGAACGTGTGAAATGGGTATTTTATGTGTAGAGGCAAATTCAAAGATTGTGCTCAGCTGTGAATCCCGTATTGTTTCACGAACAAAAATTTTATCAATACGATCGGGTTCCGAATGTAATGATTCTTCAATCGTGTTCCGGCCATATATATAAATATTTACGTTTTCATCAGACATTTTTAAAAAGCGGGATTGATAAATTCATAATTTCGGTTAATTTTAAGTAGTAGCGGCTTATCTAAAAAAATGGGGGTTTTTTAATTATGAACATTTATGACTATAACAAAGAATGGTATTCAGGCTCTGAATCTTCAAATATAGCAAATTCAGGAACTTATAATTCACGGATTTCCGGCTTTATAAGTCAGGTCCATTCCTATAATACCTTGCAGTTGTTCGCAGCGGTTTGCCAGGTAATACTTGGGTTGGTTGTTATCACGGTTTCAATTTTGGGATTTATACAGCCATTATGGATGTCTACTTTCCTGAGCATGATTGCAAGTATTGTGACGATGGTTGGGGTGTATATTATCTACGCCATGCTCAGCCGGAGGCTAGATCCGGATTTACTGTTGCGAAATGCTATGCGAAGGGTGATGGAAGCTAAAAACTGATATGGTTGATTACAGTGATAAACAACAGCAGGAACGGTTTAGATCGTATATCAACATTCATTTGAAAAATAACGAACAGTCACTTCCATTATCGGAACAGATTAGTGCGTTGTATAAGAAGGACCGTAATAAATGGTGGCATTTTGCCATAAATTTGGCAGCAATTCTATTTTTCGGATATTCATTTTACACTGATATCACACAATTAAATCCGATTATTTTTTATGTAATTTTTGCAGTCTTCGGAATTAACGTCGTACTTATTTTTTATCAAAAGAAACAAATTCATCAGCTTATTGATTACCTGGAATGGAAACAGCATCATGGAAATTAAGATTTATCTGACATGTATCGCTATATTTTTATTGACTGTTTTTACAACACGGGCTCAATCATTCATGGATAATTCTAATGCTTCTCTTCCGGCACTTTATAATGATAATGGTGATGGTTTTGTCGTAATAGCACATCGCGGTGCGAGTGCCTATTATCCTGAAAATACGATGGCTGCATTTAAAAGTGCATTGGAAATGAATTCAGAAATGATTGAACTTGATGTGATGATGAGTAAAGATAAGGTGCCTGTTGTTTTTCATGACGCATCACTGAACAAACATACCGACGGTAAAGGCCCCCTTAAAAATTTTACTGTCGATGAGCTTAAAAAACTGGATGCCGGATCCTGGTTTCATGAAAAATTCAGTGGTGAGCGTATTCCCACACTCGAGGAAGTGATTGAATTCGCGGCTGGAAAGATTGCTCTCAATATCGAAATCAAGACGGAGGCTGTCACAGATGAACTAGTGGATGGAGTTGAGGAAAAAAGTCTGAAGCTTGTAAAAAAATATGGAATGGAGAACCACGTCCTTTTTTCCAGTTTTGATTACCGGGCAGTCAGCCACCTCAAGGAACTGGATCCTGACATTCCCGTAGCTCTGTTATACAACAAAAGTCTGTCTGGAAAGCTTTTGCCCTCGGAATTAATCCACAAGTACGGGGCTGATGCTTTTAACTGTAATTATTTTCAGCTGACAAAAAAACGTCACGACGATCTACAGGCCCATGAAATTCCGGCGTTTATTTATACGGTAGACAAGAGAAAGCGGATGGAGAAGCTGTTGGAAAAGGGTGTCAGGGGGATTTTTACTAATAAACCGGATGTTCTGATTGAGGTTGTTAATGAACGGGGATGACGCGGATTTGCACAGATAGATTGTTATGAGGGATTGAGTTTTGATTACTGAAGGATTGAGGGTTTTTAAAAAAGCAAAAACTCAAACAAGGTGTATCATCCTGAGCGCAGGACGGGCATTGGGTTTTAATGCCCGGACGGAGTCGAAGGATCTCCGTAATCCGGCTGCTCACGTAATCCGGCATGTCTACTCCACCAGCCAACCGCTCGATTCCGGCTTCGGAAATACGTCGAAGCCTACACTTCAGGATGACAATGGGGGTATTGGTTATAAATCATTGAAACAAATTCGCCACAAGAGGGATAAAAGCTGCCAGAGTGTTAGGCAAATGAAGCTATCATTACCTTATGAAAAATCTTCCTGCTATTTTAGTTATTCCTGTTTTATGCTTTGCCACGGCATGCACATCCAGCACACAGTTTGATAATGAAAGTAACATTGAAATAATATGGGGTATTGGCAATGAAATTCCAATGGCACAGGAGACACCGCTTTTCAGGGAAGCACCGGTTAAAATGATAACCAGCTGGTTTAGCAAACCCGGGGATTTAGAGTGGATGCGTTACTATCCGGAACGCAACACGCTGGCATCGCTGTATGGGCAGGGCTATGCTCAACAACTGATAATATGGCTGGCGGATTACCCTGAATATGCAATCAGCGGGGAATTCCAGACCGACCTGGAAGAGCTGATAGAAATATTTAAAGGCGATGGTCCATCCTATGGCCCGCTGTATGTTGTGCTGTTTACCGAATACGAAACATATTCGAATGATCCCGAATATTTTCACCAGCTCAGGGATGCTTTTCTCGAATCACAAAATACTATTAAACAGGTTTATGAGAGTGCTAATGTGGCAATTGGTTTTGGTGGATACGGCTGGAGCGGAATTGCCCGGAGGGAGTTAAAAGATTGGGAAATAGAAGTACTTGAAGCAGGCGATTTTACTGCTGTTCAGGCACATCATCATGTTTCGAACATTGATCTTATGATTCCGCAAATACGAAATTCTGTAGATTAGCTGGGTTCTTACGGGAAGCCGGTAATGTTGTCCCATTTTAGAATCTGGAAGAATGACGGAGAAGGAGGGTTGTCAACAAATAAAGCTTTTCAGTATTTTATCAATGAAATGCATACAGAAGAATCAATGAGTGCTTTGGTTGAAGACGGGTTGTTTTCCTGGAATTTCTTTTGGGATGATTATATCAATGAACAGGGAAATGCCTATCATATGATACGGAATGTGGTGAGAACTTATGCTGCTGAAGAGACTGAGTTAACATATTATGAATAAATGTGTTGATGTCAGGAAGTAGAATCGAGCATTAAGTTAATGCTGTTTTTTAATTAATCGATGATTTATAATCTACTTTTAAAAAAATACAATTCTATTTGAATGGTGGGCGGAAACATTCTATTTTTCATTTTCATTAATCAATAATCAGGCTGATGACCACAAAATATATATTTGTAACCGGTGGGGTTACGTCTTCTTTGGGAAAGGGAATTATCTGTGCTTCGCTGGGGCGCTTACTTGTTGCTCGCGGACTTCGTGTAACCGTTCAAAAACTGGATCCATATATCAATGTGGATCCGGGGACAATGAATCCGTACGAACACGGCGAAGTGTATGTCACCGATGATGGTGCTGAAACCGACCTGGATCTCGGGCATTACGAACGTTTTCTGGATATCAAAACCACCCAGGAAAACAACGTTACCACCGGCCGTATTTATAACGATGTAATCTCCAAAGAACGACAGGGAGCCTATCTCGGTAAAACCGTGCAGGTAATACCGCATATAACAGATGAAATTAAGTCTCATATCCTAAAGCTCGGGGAGTCGGGTGATTACGATGTAGTGATCATCGAAATAGGGGGTACGGTAGGGGATATTGAAAGTTTGCCGTATATCGAGGCGGTGCGCCAGTTAAGATACGATGTGGGACGGAAAAATACGCTCTCGATCCATTTGACACTGGTACCTTATTTAAACGCTGCCCGTGAGTTAAAAACAAAACCAACCCAGCATTCCGTTAAAACTCTTTCCGAGAGCGGACTGCAGCCGGATATTATTGTAGCACGATCTGAGCTGGAACTTGACAGCTCCATACGTCAAAAAATTGCGCAATTCTGTAATGTTGAAAATGAAGATGTGATAGCCGCACTGGATGCTGAAAGTATTTACCAGGTTCCGTTGTTTATGCAGGATGAAGGCCTCGACGAGCGGGTTATTCAGAAATTACAGCTTCCCGCCAAAGAGCCTGATCTTGAAAAATGGATCAACTTTGTAGAAGCTGTTCGCAATCCTTCTACGGAAATTAATATTGCTCTTGTAGGCAAGTATGTAGAGCATCATGATGCCTATAAATCGATTACAGAGGCATTTATTCATGCCGGGGCTGTGAATGATTGCCACGTCAATGTCAGGTGGGTTCAGTCTGATGATCTGACCCGGAAAAATGTGGCAAAAAAATTAGCGGATATATCAGGAATACTGGTTGCTCCGGGCTTCGGCGGAAGAGGTATCGATGGTAAGCTTGCTGCGGTGAATTTTGCGAGAAATAAGGGCATTCCCTTTTTTGGCATATGTCTTGGAATGCAGATTGCAGTAGTAGAATATGCCCGTAACGTATGTGGATGGGAAACGGCTAACAGTACCGAGTTCGATGAAGATACCGAACATCCGATTATTGATCTGATGGCAGATCAAAAGGATGTGGAAGAAAAAGGTGGAACCATGCGGCTGGGATTGTACGACTGTAAAATTACAAAAGGCACCAGAACACACGAAGCATACGGTGAGGAACTCATCCGGGAACGTCATCGCCATCGCTATGAAGTCAACAACAGCCTTCGGTATAAACTTACAGAAGGCGGAATGACATTAGCGGGCTTTAACCCCGAACGTGACCTTGTGGAAATTATAGAAATACCGGACCATCCCTGGTTTATTGGTGTTCAATTTCACCCGGAGCTGTGTTCGACCGTTAATAATCCACATCCGCTTTTTGCCAAATTTGTGAAAGCCAGCCTCACTTATGCTGGTGAAAATGATCTCAATATACCGGTAAAACGGGAAGAAGTAGTTGTAGGTTAAGCTATGTCTGCTTCCAGATCTATCTTCAGTGGCAAGTTAAGAATTCGCGTATGCGGCTTATTATTCAAAGAGGATTCCCTGCTGTTGGCTCAACTTCATTCCCCGATAACCGGCAGCTTAATCTGGACCCCGCCCGGTGGAGGGCTACAGTTTGGTGAGACTATGTATGAATGCCTTAAACGGGAATTTTTCGAAGAAACAGGCTTGAAAGTAGAAGCTAATCAACTGGTACATGTCAATGAAATGATACACGGACCATTTCATGCCGTTGAATTTTACTTTTCCGTAAACAGAACGGGTGGAGCTCTTGCGGCGGGAGTTGATCCTGAACTTCCTGTCGATGAACAGTTGCTCAGAGATATAAAATGGAAACCGGTTAAAGATATCGGCAATCTTCCCTTCGCCCCTGAAAGCCTGGTGGAAAAAATACAGGATCGCAAGTCAAGTTCAGATCTAGCCCACCTGTTTTCATCGGCATAAAACAAAAATGAGAAAACTGTTTTTTATCTTATGGCTATTCCTCTAATTTAGTCGCATCAACTAAAATCTGGCTATATATATGCGAACTGTTAATTTTTTACTTCTTTTATTTTTTTCCGTTTCTCTCATGTCTGCTTGTCAGGGTACCTCCGGAGATCCGGATCTTGTTACTGCAATAGAAAATGTCAGAGGTTATACTTTCTATGAGGATAAACTGACTGAGTTTTCTGCGATCGCATTTCGAAAAGGAAAGATTATTGATGTCCAGCTTACGGGTGAAGATTCCCTGTCTCTACCGGATGCCCCCAAAAACAGGATTGATGGAGAAGGGCGCATAATGCTGCCAGGATTAATTGATGCACATGGTCATGTAATGGGCCTGGGATATCAGCAGATGAATGTGAATCTGGCGGGTCTGGAATCTCTGGATGAAACATTGCAACGGATATCACAATACGAACAGGAATATCCGGATGTAAACTGGATACAGGGACGTGGCTGGAATCACACCCACTGGGACATCAACCGTTTCCCCACAGCGGTTGAATTGGACCAGGTTGTAGAGGAACGACCGGTTTGGCTGAACCGGGTTGATGGACATGCAGGCTGGGCTAATTCCAAAGCGATGGAAATAGCCGGTGTCACAAAGGAAACTGAAGATCCGAAGGGCGGAAAAATTATCCGCGATGAAGAAGGGAATCCGACAGGAGTATTTGTGGATGCAGCTATGACTCTGGTCGAAGATGAGATTCCCGAACGAACATCAGAAGAGCAGCAAATGGCTTTTGAACAGGCCCTGGAGCAAATGAAAAGCCAGGGGTTGACCAGCGTTCATGATGCCGGAGCAGGAGTTGATGCCTGGCATATTTATAAGGATTTTGCCGATCGGAACCGGTTGACCACCCGGATTTATGCCATGATAAGCGGAGCCGGTGATACATTTGATGAACTTTCCGGTGAGGGGCCGGTAATTTCATATGAAGGTGATATGCTGGCAATACGTAGTGTAAAACTCTATGCCGACGGTGCCCTGGGCAGCCGCGGAGCCGCATTGATAGAACCCTATTCCGATGATCCCGGTAACAGAGGACTTCTGTTTGCCGGTGAAGAAGAGATGACGCAGCAGATTCTTAAAACAGCTTCAAATGGTTTTCAGACCAATGTGCACGCCATAGGGGATCGCGCTAACCGCATTGTCCTGAACGCTTTCGAAAATGTACGTGACAGCCTTGGTACACAAAATCTGCGGCACCGGATAGAGCATGCGCAGGTTGTGTCGCTGAAGGATATACCCCGCTTCAAAGAACTTGATATTATTGCATCCATGCAGCCTACACATGCAACCAGCGATATGAATATGGCTGAAGACCGGGTTGGTCCGGAGCGAATAAAAGGAGCGTACGCCTGGAAAACTTTTTTGGATCAGGAAACGGTAGTAGCTGCCGGATCTGATTTTCCGGTGGAAGCTGTTAAACCGTTCTATGGTTTATTTGCTGCTGTTGCACGCCAGGATCATGAAAGTAATCCCGGGGGCGGCTGGTATCCCGAAGAAGCGTTGACCAGAGAACAAGCTTTTCGCGCTTTCACACTGGATGCCGCTTATGCGGCACACCAGGAGAATGCAATAGGAAGTCTTGAGCCTGAAAAATGGGCGGATTTTATATTTGTCGACCGCAATATTTTTGAAACACCTGTCTCCGAAATATGGCAAACAAACGTGTTGGAGACGTGGGTGGCAGGAAAAAAAGTTTATTCCGCCCAATAACTGTACTACTTTATATCAGATTTTATCAGAAGATTACGTCTTATTATGAATATCAGGATTCAACAATTAAATCCAACCATCGGTGACATTAAAAACAATTCGGATGCCATTCAGAAGGCTATAAAAAAAGCGGAACAGGATGCTACTGATCTGCTGATATTGCCAGAACTTGTTGTATGTGGTTATCCGCCCATGGATTTACTGGAGCGCCAATCATTCCTCCATAGAATCTATGAGGCTAATACGAAAATTACTGAATTATCCGGCGATACTGCAGTACTTTTCGGTTCTGTGACTGCGAATCCCTCCGCTTTCGGGCGCAAATGTTTTAACAGCGCTCTTCTGGTACAGCATGGAGAAAAAATTGGTCAGGTACATAAGACACTGCTTCCGACATATGATGTTTTTGATGATCTTCGTTATTTCGAACCGAATAAGCAGTTTGCCTGCCTTGAATTTAAAGGGAGGAAGCTGGGTGTTACGATTTGTGAGGATATCTGGTATAATGAAAATGATATACAGTATCATACCTATGAAACAAATCCGGCACAGAAATTGGCGGAACAGGGAGCGGAGGTGATCATCAATATTTCAGCCTCACCTTTTACCAAAACGAAACCTAAAAGCAGACAGCAAATGCTGCAGAATCATGCGAATGCCCTGGATCTTCCGATCTTATATTCAAACCAGGTCGGTGCAAATACCGAAATTATTTTTGACGGTGATTCCATGGCTATAAACAGCAGTGCCGAGCTTATAGCCCGGACTTCCCTGTTTGAAGAAGACTTTATTGATCTGGTGTGGAATAATAATGAATTGAAACCGAAAAATGTTCGGCAGGAAGTGAAACAATTCTCAACCGAGACAGAGCAAATGTTTTATGCACTGCGCCTGGGCATTAAAGACTATTTAAGAAAAACCGGTGTTTCCGATAAGGTATTGATAGGTTTAAGCGGCGGAATAGATTCTACCCTGGTAGCTTGCATTGCGAAAGAAGCGTTGGGAAGCGAAAATGTAGTTGGTATCACGATGCCGTCTGAATTTTCATCGGAAGGCAGTGTGAAAGATTCAGAGAAGCTGGCTCAAAATCTGGGTATTATCCTTCATGAGCTGCCGATAAAAAAGATATATGATGCATTCAATGATGTACTTGAGCCGGTATTCCATAAAACTTCGTTTGGCGTTGCGGAAGAAAATTTGCAAACAAGAGCCCGTGGCGTACTTTTGATGGCATATTCTAACAAATTCGGGCCTATGTTGCTGAATACGGGGAATAAATCCGAATTGGCTACCGGATATTGTACGCTTTACGGTGATATGGCGGGTGGACTTGGGATAATCTCTGATCTTTATAAAACTGAAGTTTACGAGATGGCTAACTGGTTTAACGAAAAATATTATGGAAAAGAGATTATACCGCAGAACATTTTAATCAAGCCCCCCAGTGCCGAGCTGCGTCCGGACCAAAAAGATTCCGATACATTGCCGGATTATAAGACTCTTGATACTATCCTGGAATATTATATAGAGGCACAGTATTCGATCACAGAAATTGTGGAGAAGGGATTTGGAACAGACCTTGTCCGCGAGGTCGTAAATATGGTCGACCGCAGTGAATATAAGCGATTCCAGGCCGCTCCCGGCTTAAAAGTCAGTACCAAAGCTTTTGGAAGCGGTCGCCGCTGGCCTCTGGCGCAGCGCTGGACAAGCAATCGTTTTTGAAGTATTCATACTTCGGATTTAAAGAATTTCCATGCAGCTCCGTCACTTTCATTCAAGTAATGAACATAAACATGTGGTAGGTTCCAAAATTTTTCAGATTTAACAGAGGGTTAGGGAAAAGTTGGTAAAATAGATGAACTTAATTGATAACTTCTGAAAATTATTATAATTCCCTGAAACTCAAAGAGTTATCAGGTTATCTGTTAATAAATGAGGAAGTGCGATCGACATTTCTGCCTAAAATCCGTCCAAAAAACTACTAAAACCTTGTAATAAAAAACTAGGTGGACTTTTAGTACTATTTATTAATATTTTGCTGAATCCCAAAATCGGCAAAATAAAATCGAATATCTCTATGCAGAAAAGGCTATTATCTATCATTTTATTATTGACTTTTGTGGCAGTAACCGCTTATGCCCAGGAACAAGATACCACTGAAATACAACTGGAAGAGTTGCCAATGCCCCAAAAGCTCCTTCCCTATAATAATCCCATGGTCGATATGGAACAGGAGAGATTATCAGATCATGAACCCACAAAACGTAAGCTGGATGGTTTCCAGAAGGATATAATGTCGCGCATTGCCGATATATACAGAACTCATGTAAATGCCATTGAGGCCCAGGTTCAGGATGATCCGTTGAGTGCCGAGACATATATTACCGATGCACTTACTTCCATTCAAAATCTGCTTGATACCTATCCGGAAATACAATCCGATCGCCGGTTTAATGAATTGTATCGTTCGGTTATGCATGAATACCGTGAATTTTATGGTGTAAAGGATTCTGTAAATGAGGTTGAGGGAGAAGTATTTGCCGTGCAAAAAGAATTATACTCAGAGGATGAACAGTGGATGGATGAGGGCTATGTTATTCCTGATAATATCAGCACACCTAAAACGGAAGTGCCGCTTGTTCAGAACCGGCAGGTCAACCGCCACCTGATGTATTATACGCTTAAACGTCCTGAAGTGATGGAGAGGTGGCTCGAGAGGTCGGAGATCTATTTCCCCATGATGAAGAAAGTTTTTAAAGAAGAGGGCGTGCCGCAAGAATTAATTCACCTTGCAATGATTGAAAGCGGTTTAAATCCTGAAGCCCGAAGCTGGGCGTCAGCTGTAGGTATGTGGCAGTTTATCCGGGCTACAGGATCTATGTATGGACTTGAAGTAAACTGGTGGGTGGATGAACGACGAGATCCTGAGAAGGCTACCAGGGCAGCCGCGCGCCATCTCAAGGATCTGTACAATATTTGGGGCGACTGGCACCTGGCGATGGCCGGCTATAATATCAGTCCCCGTGGATTGAAGCGTGCTATACGTGCCGGTGGAGGTGACCAGAATTACTGGGCTGCTTACTCTTACCTGCCCAGAGAAACCAGAGGATATGTACCCGGCTTTATTGCAGCAACAATGATCGGTATGAATCCGGATGAATTCGGTTTTCAGAAAAAGTACGGAACGGAAGAATATAATTACGAAGTTGTGGAAGTAGAACCACTGATGCCGTTGGACGCATTGGCTGAAGCCGCGGGTATTGCAACTGAAGAACTTAAAAAGATGAATCCCGAACTTCTGCAATGGGCTACACCCCCCGGAGCAAAGTACCAGTTGAAGTTGCCGACCGGCAGAAAGAACCAGTTTGTCGAGAATTATGATGATATTCCTAAAGAGAAACGCAGTCAGAATGTAGCTATGCACACGGTTAAACGAGGTGAAACGCTCGGGTTTATCGCCCGTAAATACGGCACTTCAGTCAGAGGATTGTATGAGACAAATGAGAATCTGTCTCACGTAATCCATCCGGGGCAAAAAGTTGTGGTTCCGCTTGCGCCGGGAACTTCGGAACAACTTGCTGTAAACCGGCCCACCAATCAGCCCCGGAACAGTACATCAACTAATTCCTCCTCCTCATCATCACAGACTTCTTCTGCACCGGCCAATTCTACCAAACTTTTTTATAAAGTAAAGCAGGGTGACACAATCGGACATATAGCTGAATGGTATGATGTTAGGGCGTGGCAAATCCGCTCGTGGAATAACACAACAAATTCAATTCGAGTGGGAGAGAATCTGACTATTTATGTCCCTACATCCAAATCGTCTTATTATCAGCAGATCAATGAGATGTCACATAGCAAAAAACAGGAAATCGAGCGAGAACAACGGTCAGGAAAAGATGTGACTACGGCATATTTGGCCTCAGCGGATGATTCGGGTGTAGTTCAATATCAGGTAAAACGCAACGATACACTTATTGAAATTGCTAATTCCTTTGGGGTATCGGTGAATCAACTGAAGCAATTGAACAATCTTCAGGGATCAAGAATTTATGTCGGTCAAACACTTCGGATACAGAGCACCGGCACCGATTAAATAAATTGTGTTTATGGCTAAGACGAGGAAAATTTTTGTAGTAATGGTTATAGCCATTGCTTCACTTGCTGCTGTGGGATTGGTACGGAATCCTGATATATATTTCCTCATAAAGAAGAATTTTACCATTTTCAGTGATGTCTACAGAGAAATAACGCTCAACTATGTAGATGAGGTGGACCCAGAAAAACTGATGCAGCGGGGAATTAACTCCATGCTTGAGTCCCTCGACCCTTATACTGTGCTTATCGATGAGGGACAAAGTCAGGATATGGAAATTATGATGCGGGGCAGTTACGGTGGCGTAGGTCTCAATGTCGGATTTCGAGGTGATAGAATAGTTGTAATAGCCCCGATGGAAGGTTATTCGGCCCATCGCAATGGCATCCGAACGGGCGATACTATTCTGGCAGTAGATGGGATGACTGTCAAAGGCATGTTACCAGAGGAAGTACAGAATATGACAACCGGAGATCCCGGATCCAAGGTCAAGATCACAATTTCAAGATATGGCGTTGATCAAAATCTGACATTTGAATTAACACGTGAGCGCATTGATGTTAAAAATATTTCCTATTCCGGATTGTTGGGAAGGGATAATGATATCGGCTATATATTATTGAGCCGCTTTTCCCAAAACACTGCCGATGAGGTCCGAAATACGCTCGAAAAATTACAATCGCAAAACAAACTGGCGGGATTGATTATAGATGTACGGAATAACCCCGGCGGATTGTTGAATGAAGCGATACAAACAGTCGATAAATTTTTGGATCCGGGCATTACAGTGGTTGAAACAAAGGGGCGTTTGAACCAGCATGATAACGTTTTTAAAACAGAAGAACCGGCTATGGCGCCTGACTTACCGCTTGTAGTCCTGCAAAATGGCGGCAGCGCAAGCGCATCTGAAATTATTGCGGGTGCTTTACAGGATTTGGATCGCGCGGTCGTTATAGGAGAGCAGAGCTTCGGAAAAGGGTTGGTTCAGGTTGTAAGACCCCTTTCATATAATGCGGCATTAAAAATTACTACCTCGCGTTATTACATACCGAGCGGGCGAAGTATTCAATCGGTAACTTATACCCACGATGATCAAAACAGCCGGTTCAATACACCTGATTCTCTCAGAAAAACATTTAAAACACGCAACGGACGTACTGTATACGATGGAAATGGCATTTCCCCTGATGTGACAATCGGATCCGGAAATCCATCATTGCTTCAAACTGCTTTAATGCAACAGAACCAATTTTTTATGTTTGCGAACAGGTATGCCGCAGAACATGATTCACTATTGCATGCTGAACCTACTGAAGACTTATTCAACCAATTCATGAATTTTTTGGAGCAGGAAAATTTTAATTACAAATCTCAACCACAGACATATTTGGTAAAGGTTGATTCCCTGATGAAAAATTCTCCTCATTCAAAAGATGCTGATGACCATATATCAGCGTTGAAGCAAACTATCGAGAAAGATAAGGAGCAGGCTTTTATTGATCAGAAAAATGAAATTAATCAAGTCCTGTATTTAGAACTTGTCTCAAGATTTAGAAGCCAGGAGGGACAGACAGAAGCCTCATTGCCATTTGATCCGGTCATCAGGGAAGCCGTGGATTTATTATATGACAAAAATCAATATCGAAATATTTTATCCCCTGAATAGTTGAATGGGAAAGGCAGATCTCCATATTCATACTACGGCTTCGGACGGACACATGAGTCCCTCTGACATATTAGAGCTTGCTGAAGAAAAAAATCTGGATTTTATTTCCATTACCGATCATGATACCCTTAAAGGATATCGCATTGCTTTGAAATCAGCAGATAAATATTCAGTAGAATTGCTGCCGGGGGTAGAAATAACAGCTGACTTTAATGGTGAAGAATGTCATCTGCTTGCCTATTGTTTCGATCCTGATAATAAAGCAGTAAAACAGCTTTTGTCCGATCATAACAAAGCCAGGACTCTGCGCGGACAGTGGATTATAGACCAGTTAGCCAAAAAGGGTATTGAGCTTGATCTCGAGGAGGTTAAAGCTGAAGCAAACTGGAGTAATATAGGGCGTCCCCATATTGCTGCTGTGCTGGTCAATAAAGGGTTTGTTGCTTCCAAAAAGGAAGCGTTCATACGATATCTTAGCAACGAGGCTTTGGGAGAGATCAAAAATAATTATTATTCCCATTTGGAAATAATCGAAATAGTTAAAAAGGCCGGCGGGGCAGTTGTTATAGCCCATCCCGGGAAAATTTATTCAGAAAGCGAACTTGAAGAATTAGTTGATGCCGGCGCGGATGGAGTTGAAGTTATGCATCCAAGTCATGATTATTCCACTCAGAAAAGAATCGAAAATTTTGCCGATCACCACAGTTTATTGAAAACGGGGGGAAGTGATTTTCACGGGGATAGCAGAAATTACCACAGTTATTTTGGTATTGTGACAATCAGCGAAACTTATGTGCACAGGATGATGCGGATGACTGAACAAAGGAAGCAAATTTTGGTGACATAACTATGAATTATAAAGTTCTCAGCGGGAACAGCGAAAATGACCAGTATAAGATTGGTATTGTTGTAGCCAGGTGGAATTCATTTATTACTGACAGATTACTGGAAGGGGCAATAAGTATTTTAAAGGATAAGGGTTATAACAAAGACCAGTTGACAGTTGCATATTGTCCGGGTGCGTATGAAATACCGTTAACCGCCCGTAAGCTGCTGGAAAAGGTAGACGGGGTCATTACACTGGGTGCCGTAATCCGGGGTGAAACTCCGCATTTTGAGTATGTGTGCGATGCTGCCAACCGTGGTATAACAGATTTGAACCTGGAAACCGGAAAGCCAGTGGTTTTTGGGGTTTTAACCACCGATAATGTCCAACAGGCAAGAGAAAGATCGGGTCAGGGAACCGACCGTGGAAATAAAGGAACTGAAGCAGCGTTGGCCTTATTGGAAATGCTCTCGTTGTGTGATAAGATAGATGAATTATAAATGATTCGAGCTTGATATAACCGGTATAAAGCTCTAATATAGGTAGCTTGAATCAAATCATATTAAATACTTTTGAAACCAGTTTCACTTACAAATAAAGAACAGGAATCCGGCGATATGGACCGGCAGGAAGAACTTGCCGAAACAGGTAAGATACCTACCCACATAGCCATTATTATGGATGGAAATGGGCGGTGGGCGAAACGGCGCGGCAACTTAAGATCGTACGGACACAAAGCCGGTGTTGATTCGGTCCGGGATATCACAGAAGCCTGCGCACAAATCGGTGTCAAATATCTGACGCTTTACGCTTTTTCGACGGAAAACTGGGGACGTCCGCAGACAGAGGTCAATGCTCTAACGGCATTACTTGCACGATCTCTGCGAAAGGAGGCGGAAAACCTGGATAAAAATAATATTAAGCTGGAAACTATTGGTCAGATTGATCGTTTTCCGGATCGGTGCCAGCGGGAGTTGCAGGATGCCGTTGAATTGACGAAAGACAATGATCGCATGCAATTGTGTCTTGCGTTAAGCTATTCCGGTCGGTGGGATATTACAGAAGCCGTTAAAAAAATTGCCCGACAGGTAGATGAAGGTTCTTTAGAACCCGATAAAATTGATGATCAGCTTATAAGTGCTCACCTTTCCACTGCCGATATACCTGATCCGGATCTTATTATTCGGACCAGTGGGGAATTCCGGATCAGTAATTTTTTGCTTTGGCAGTTGGCATATTCCGAATTATATGTAACTGAAACATATTGGCCGGACTTTCGACGTAACGAATTATATAAAGCCATTCAATCTTTTCAGCGGCGTGAACGCCGGTTTGGGAAAGTTTCTCAGAATAAACAAAAGAAATCACCCGACTCATACGTTCAAAAGCTGACACCTTAAATTATTTTTAATAACATAAGCTTCAAAGTGTTTCAACAAGCAATTTCAGTGAAGAAAATATTAATAGGATTATGTGCCTTATGTTTTATATCAATCCCGTCTTTGGCACAAGACACCGACGAGACTTCTTCAATCAATATTGAAAATCCGATGAACAGGATACCTCAGCAGTTGGAGATCCTTGGTGTTGAGGTAGAGGGGCTGACAACCACCCGCGAGTCTTTTGTAACAGGGACCAGTGATTTGGAAGTCGGCAATCAGATTACACATCCAGGTGAAGATATACCCCGTGCCGTAAAAAGCTTATATCGTACCGGTTTATTTTCCGATATTGAAATTAAAGAGTCGGGTCGGGAGGCCGGTGGTATCTATCTGAAAATTATTTTAAAGGAACAACCGCGCCTGCAGGATTATGAAATACGTGGGGTAAAACGTTCCCAGCGAAAAGACATTCGTGAAAAGCTGAATCTTTTGAGTGGATACGCAGTCACGGAATCGGCTACTTCACAAGCTGTCAGTACGATTCAGCGTTTTTTTGAGGAAGAGGGCTACTGGTTCACCGAAGTTGAGGTTTCAAGGGCAATAACAGATACAGCCCGAAACCGCGTTACATTGTATTTTGATATTGATGCCGGTGAGAAGCTTGAAATTAAAGATATCAATTTTACAGGGAACGAAAATTTTAGTGACAGCCAGTTGCGTAAGGCACTGGATACGATTAAAGAGGATACATGGTGGAAGTTTTTTTCTAAAAAGCTTTATAAGGATGAGGAGTACGAAGAGGCCAAAAATAATCTCCGCAATTTTTACGGAGAACACGGTTTCCTGGATTTTAGAATAATAGAAGATTCTGTTTCCACATTTCCCTATACCCAGCGCCGTCTCATGTTTCTTACCAACGATGCGACTGGAATAAAGGTTGATTTTCGGGTAGAGGAAGGTCCGCAGTATAAAGTCCGCAACATAGCCTGGGATGGAAATACCGTCTATGAGGATGAGATTTTAACCCAGGTTCTCGGGTTCGAAAAAGGGGAGGTGTTTAATCAGAAGAAGTTTCAGGAAAAACTGGAGGGTACCCAGGATGGAAATGATATATATAGTTTATATCAGAATAACGGATACCTTTTCTTTTCGGTAACCCCCCAGATTGAGATCGTTGCCGAGGATTCTGTTGACCTGAATATGAGTATTTATGAGGATGAAATAGCAACGGTAGAGGAAGTCTCTTTCATGGGTAATACCAAAACTCATGACGATGTCGTTCGACGGGCATTGCGCACGGTTCCGGGAGAAACATACAGTCGCGATAGAATTATTCGAACAATTCGTGAGCTGGGTCAACTCGGATACTTCAGGCAGGAATCGATAACCCCGGATCTTAACCCGAACCAGGAAGACCATACTGTTGATATAACATATCAACTCGATGAATCACAAAGTACAGACAATTTTGAATTTTCCGGTGGATTCGGTGGACGTGGAATAGGGTTAATTCTCTCAGCAAAACTTAACTTTAATAACTTTTCTATCGGCCGTGCCTGGCGGGGCGAGGGCTGGAATCCCATACCTTCGGGCGACGGACAAAAACTATCACTGGGGGTACAGGTAACCGGAAGCGGTTATCAAAGCTATAGTATGGGTTTCCAGGAACCGTGGCTGGGTGGAGAGCCTACCAGCCTTGGTGTAAATATGAGTTATGACCTCATCAAATTCCGAAACAGCAATGCCCGGAATGAGCTTTTTTCAAGCAGTGTCTCGTTGGGACGACGGTTAAAATGGCCGGATGACTACTTTTCATTGCGTACTATACTTTCTTACCAGCTTTATGATGTTGCCGGCGGTGCTTCTTTTCTGGCGGAAGGAACCTCGAGTATCATCAGTATCAGGGAGGTATTAGAAAGAAGCTCAGTCGATAATCCCATTTCACCGTCTACGGGTTCCAAACTGCAGTTCTCAGCCGAGATCGCACCCCCACTACCGGGATTTTCGCAATTTTATAAATTGAAATCGAGCTATCAGAATCATACTACGGTAATAGGTAAGCTGGTACTAACCAATATGGTAGAGTATGGTTATCTGGGATATCTGGGAAACCAGCGGCGAAGTAACTTCCAGCGGTTTGTCTTGGGTGGAACTCAGATGCAGCAGCGTCAAAGCTTCTTGGAAGATAATATTGATTTGAGAGGTTTTCCCGGCGGCCGTAACGGCTCAATTTCACCCCTGGAGGATGGAGAGCTCGTTGGAGGACGATTATACAGCAAGTATTCCATGGAACTTCGCTATCCTGCAATTTCGGAGGACCAGGTACAGGTTATTCCTTATACTTTCTTCGATGGCGGTAATGCTGTCCTGGATTTCCAGGACTTCTCGCCAACAGATTTAAAACGATCTGCCGGTTTTGGCGCCAGAATATTTTTACCCATACTCGGACTTGTTGACTTAAGTTACGGCTACCGCCTGGACGGGATCCCGGGCACAAATGTCAGAGCGGGTGAGTGGCAATTCCTGTTTAATATCGGGGCTCCTTTTTAATGCATAGATTGAATTTATATAATCTTTTTATTCTGATAATTTTAACAGGTATTACTACCTTAACATCAACTGCATCTGCCCAGGAACAAAAAATAGGTTTTGTAGATACAGATCTCATTCTTTCCAAAATTCCTGCTTACCAGGGGATTCAGCAGGATTTGAGAAAAATCAGTTTGGAATGGAAAAAAGAACTGGAGTTTATGCAACAGGAGATAGAAGAGTTGAAGGAGGATTACGAGGCAAAGGAGATATTATATACGGATGAAATTCGTGCACAAAGGCAGCAGGAAATAGAAACCCTTGTGCAGCAGCGGGAAGAATACCTCGAACAGAAGTTTGGCTCTGACGGAGAATATTTTCAAAAACAGCAGGAATTGCTTGAACCTATTCAACGCAGAATTTTTCAGGCAATTGAAGCAGTTTCAAAGCGACAGGGGTTCGATTTTATATTTGACAGGGCTCAAAACAGCACCATGCTTTTTGGATCCGAAGAATGGAATTTGAATAGTCAGGTACTACAGGAGCTCGATGTTACGTTAAATGATGCGAGCAATTAAGTTAAATACTTGTTATAATCAACAGCTTTATAATTCTAAAAACCAGAAATTTTCATGTTTAGGAAGTTAATCAGTTCATTTTCTCTATTTTTATTTTTGATCACTGCCAGTGCTGTCGGACAGATTCAGGTGGGTTATATGAATACACAGGAAGTATTGAGTCAGGTACCTGAGCGAGCCGAGATAGAACAACAGATGAATGATTTTATTGAAAGCAAAAGAGAGGAGTTCCAGGAAAAAACAGGTTCTTTCCAGAGTTCTGTTGCTGAATATCAGCAGAACCAGGATAGTATGTCCGGAGCTGAAAGAGACAGGCAAGAAGAAGAACTGGCCCAGATGGAGCAGGAACTTACTCAATTCCAGCAGCAAATGCAGCAGCAGATCGAACAGCGACGGGCAGAGCTGTTACAGCCGATATATAACCGGATGGATGAGGCTATAGCAGCTGTAGCTGAAGAGATGAACCTGGATTTTGTTTTAAACGAAGCGACAAATATGGGGGAAGAAGTAATCTTTTTTGCTTCCGATGGGAAATTGAATATCACACAACAAGTCTTAGAACGAGTTAAAAACTAATCCAACCAGGACTAATCGAAAACGCACCGACCATGTTTAGACGAATACTATCAGCATCTTTTCTATTTTTATTTATTTTTTCTGTTGTCACATTAGAGACAGCCTTTGCACAAGAAATTCAGGGCCTTAATATCGGCTACGTCGAACCGCAGGCTATCCTGAGTAAAATGCCGGAAATGAAAGCAGTTCAACAGCGTCTTCAGAATTTTGCGGAGCGTAAACAAGAGGAACTTGTCCAAAAACAGCAGGATTTTGAGCAGCAGGTCAGCGAATATCAGCAAAAAGAATCAGTAATATCAGATGCAGCCCGGGAGAAAGAAGAAGAACGACTGGGGCAGTTAAATGCTGAACTGCAGGAATATCGTACTCAACTGCAGCAGGAAATTCAGCAGAAGCAGCAGGAATTGGTAGGACCGCTTCTGGACCAGATAAGTAATGCTATCGACAGTGTAGCTGACAGAATGGGCCTCACGTATGTGTTAAATACTGCTACCAGCAATGGTGATGTAATTATCCTCTATGCTTCCGATGAAGCCCGGCAAAAGTATGATATTACAGATGAAGTAATGGATGAACTGGATATGTAATTTCCTTAAATCATCCGGTTTGGTAATGAATTTAAGGCAGTCTGCAATTGCAGACTGCCTTTTTTATTGCACCCTTCTTTTACGGTTCCGGATATAATCTTCAAATATATATCCACCCAAATTATCAAGAGTAGCGAAATAAGCCCGCCCTTTGTTAGCTTCTGTTAATTCCCTCACAAAATTTTGCAGGTATGGATCACGGGCAATCATAAAGGTTGTGATATCAATATTGTCACGGCGGCATTTGACTCCTTCATCCAGAACTTTGTTTACAATTTTACGATCAAGACCGAAACTGTTTTTGTACATTCGACCGTTTTCGATGATGCAGGAGGGTTTGCCATCGGTGATCATAAAAATTTGTTTATTCGCATATTTACGTCGGTGCAGGATATGGCGTGCGAGTTGAAGCGCTTTCTGTGTATTGGTATGGTAGGGACCTACCTTCAGATAGGGCAAATCTTGTATGTCTATCTTCCACGCTTCATTTCCGAAAGCTACAATATCCAGCGAATCTTTAGCATAATTGTTGAGTATCAGCTGAGACAATGCCATCGCCACTTTTTTGGCGGGAGTAATTCGATCTTCACCGTAAAGAATCATTGAATGGCTGAGATCGATTAACAGTACTGTGGCTACGGATGTATAGTGATCGGTATCATGAATCCTGAGATCGTTTTCCTGCAGCTGCATTTGGTCAAGGTTGCTGTGTTTCAGCATGTTCATCATGGTTCCCGTACTGTCGATATTCCCTATATCATCACCGGGTTGCCATTGGCGTGTCTCAGGTTGACGTTCGTGACCGCGGCCGCTGTAATTGGTTTTATGGCCGCCTGCAGCCCCCTTTTCAAGGTTTCTGAATATTTCTTCAAGCGACCGTTGACGAAGGCTGTGTTCCGTTTTTTTTGTTATGATCAGGCCATCGGTTTCCGGATCATTTTCCAGATAACCGCGCTTTTCCATTTCTTCTACAAAATCACCCAGACCATAACCTTCATCAAACTGATCAGTTATACCATACTCTTCATCAAGATCGGTAAGCCAGCGTAGTGCCTGTGCAACATCACCACTGGCAATAGTAAGCAGTTCCTGGAACAGATCCCACAGCGTATCGAAAGGATTTTTTCCTTTCGCCCGGTTAAAACGTTCGTCCCATTGTTGATACTTGAAATGCATACAAAAAACATCGACTTTAGCAGTTAAGATTTTACTGATGACTGACCCATAACAATCCTTTGTAATGAATAAATCCCAAACAGTAAATGCAAATGAGCTGGATCGTCTGTTCTTTGAACGTAGACTGTGGAAGGAAAATTATGAACGGATAATGGGAGTGGATGAAGTCGGACGGGGATGTTTGTCAGGGCCGGTAGTAGCCGCGGGCGTGATTTTCAGGGCAGGCATATCAGCTAACGGGATAAAAGACAGCAAACAGCTGAATCTCGAACAGCGAAAGGAACTGACAAAATATATCAAGAAGAAGGCTGAATTCTGGACTATCCAATGGTGCAATCCTGAAGAAATTGATGAGCTGAATATTTTAAATGCTTCTATAAAAGCAATGAATAAATGTGCCCGGGTGCCGGGTGCCGATCCCGATTACCTCCTGGTTGACGGCAACCGTTTTGGCTCGTGCCTTTGTCCCCATCAGTGTATTGTGAAGGGGGATGATCGTTCAGTGAGTATTGCAGCAGCATCAATAATTGCCAAAGTATATCGTGATGATCTGATGATTAAACTGCATGACAAATTCCCTTATTTCGGATGGGATACTAATGTCGGCTATCCCACAGAAAAACATTTTAAAGGGTTAATTAAACATGGTTTTACTAAACACCACCGGCGAAGTTTTAATTTAAGGACAAAGAAAATTTACCGGAAAAGATGAGGAAAAATCTTTTTACCACTAAGGACACTAAGGATTTCATAGTCTTAGTGAGCTGAGTGCCTTAGTGGTAAATCGGGAATCGTTCAACCATCAGCGGTAAATGCTGAACTGCCGTTTGTAAAAATCAAGATTAAGGCAAATAGCGAGCATAAGCGTATTGGTCA